>CADCMM010000141.1 GCA_902802515.1 uncultured Lachnospiraceae bacterium | reverse complement strand
CCAACCGTTTACTGCACCTTCAGCTATCTGCAGCATATTTTGGAGGCGGACGGTTATTCTGTAGAGCTGGTCAGCGGTGTCACTTCTTTCTGCGCCGCAGCTGCCAGATTAAAACTTCCCCTGGCAGAATGGGATGAGCAGCTCCTCATTATTCCCGCTGTTCATAAGACGCAGGACACTCTGAATTGTCCCGGCACTTATATATTGATGAAATCCGCCAGCCATATGAAAGAAGTCAAAGAGCTTTTGTGCACCAGCGGGCGGAATGTCAGCGCAGTGGAAAACTGCGGCATGGAAACGGAGAAAATTTACCGCAGTGCGGAGGAGATACCGGACGATGCGGGGTACTTTACGCTGATCGTCGCGAAGGAAAGACGAAAATAATGACATCGTATTGACAATAGACGAGTAATTGCATATACTACTATAAGAAAGCTATCAGAAATGGAGGAGTATGAAATGGCAACCACGAATTTGAATATTAGAACGGATAAGGATGTAAAGGATCAGGCGGAACAGATCTTTTCTGAACTGGGACTGAATATGACAACCGCCATTAACATGTTCCTTAGAACTACCATTCGTGAACAGGGGATTCCTTTTTCTTTGAAACTGGATGTGCCGAATGAAGCGACTGCGGCTGCTATTGAAGAAGGCAGGCGTATCGCTTCCGATAGCAGTGTGAAGGGGTATTCCAGCATGGATGCGCTCAAGGCGGCGCTTGAAATATGAAGTACGATGTAAAATTCACCACCCAGTTCAAGAAGGATCTGAAGTTGGCGAAAAAACAGAATAAAGACTTGGATAAGCTGTTCGAAGTTGTGAATATTCTTGCTCACGGCGGCAAACTGGATGCAAAATACCATGACCACGATCTTTCCGGGAACTATAAAGGAACTCGGGAGTGCCATATCGAACCGGACTGGCTTCTTGTATATGAAATCCGGGATGATGTGCTTGTTCTGATGCTATATCGTCTTGGATCGCATTCCGAACTGTTCAAAAAATAAAATAGACAACCCACACGCCTTTTAAGATAAGCGGTTTTCGATAGGGTGAATTTTTCCAATCCAGAAGCTTATTCAAAATCAATCGTTCCATAGATACGCCCCTTCACACTTTTATTAGGGTTTTGGTGTATCAAAATCACATTTTTATTATATTCTAAACTTGTGAAAATCACAACCTGTATCACAAAATAATTCAGCACGATTCAAAAAGCAACCGCCGTAGCCAAAGGTAAGGTTGCTTTTAATATGTCCAATATTATTTAAACTCTTCCGGCCAGATCGTCCGAAGAAAATTGAGCAGTGAATCGTCCCGTTTCCTCGTCCATAAAGAATTGTGACATCGTGATACCGAAAGCATCACACAATTTGCCAAGAGAGGTGATGCTCGGAAGCATATCTTTCCGGTATCAGGAAGAAATGGTGGACTGGGTAAGTCCGGACTTCACGGAGAGCTGGTATTCCGTCCAATTTCTTTCTAATCTTAACTGAGGGACTGTCGCCGTTTTCCATTTGCACCCGGTGCAGTGTCGTTAGCACCGTATGAGTGCATCGTTTTATTGTATCAAAATATGAATACAGAGTGCGATGAATCTTTAAGCAGACAGAGATAGCATTAGTGATATGATGTCCAGAGTGGATGCAGGGATTATTTAAAAATGGAAATATGGGATAAAATCTATTTGCGTTTCGTAGTAAAGCTTTTTTCAGTTTGTCAGTATTTTGTTGCCATTGTGAATGGCTTGGCAGTTTTTTTACGGCAATTTTAACAAATCCAAGTAGAAATCCCTTCCAATATGTGGTATTCTGTTCCTGAAAAGACCGGACCAAAGCGGGTGGTACTTTGGTCATATTTTTGAACGTTAGAGGGAGATATCATGAGCAGAGCAACGGAGAAAGTATTTAAGCAATTTGACGCGTTTATGGAAGAAAATGGCAATGAAAATATGAGCGAGGAAGAACTGAATGGACTGTTTCAGAAATTTATGGATCAGTATAATCATAATCTGCCACAGCAGGTGACGGAAAAGAACGCGGAAACGGCGGATGACTTTCTGGAGTTGGCGGAAGATGCCAGTAATGAAGCAAGCGCATTGAAATATGCCAGGAAAGCGCTGCAGCTGGATCCGAATAATCTGGATGCGGAGAGAATGATCGCGGAAATTACCGCGGCGGATGAGCTGGACCTGCTAAAGAAACTGGAGAGCGCTATCAAGCACGGAACGGAACTTATGGAGCGGGAAGGCTACATGGCGGATGATATAGGTCATTTTTGGGGTATCACGGCCACAAGGCCGTATATGCGGCTGCGCCAAGAGTATATGGAAACATTGAAAGACTGCGGCATGACGAGGAGAGCTATAGCAGAGTGCGAGGAGATGCTACGGCTTTGTGAAAATGATAATCTGGGGGT
>CADCMM010000140.1 GCA_902802515.1 uncultured Lachnospiraceae bacterium | reverse complement strand
TCCGGATACATATTACGGAACCGTTTCAGTCCCGTACCGTCCGGCATAGCGGCTGTCACCGCCACCAGCTCCGGGTCAAGGCCGCCCAGTTTACACATGACCGTGGAAAATACATCAGTATAGGTAGCTTTCTTCTTTTTGTTTTTGGGAACTCCTGTCTCAATATCAAAGGGCTCCGCTCCATGGAACCGGGACGGATGGCGCTCTGCCGGGGCATACCCCTTCCCTTTTTTGGTTTTGACATGAACCACCACTGCGCCCTTCACTTTCTGGGCGTCCTGAAGCACCCGCACCATCTGCGATATATTGTGGCCATCCACCGGGCCGAGGTATTTCACTCCAAGGTTTTCAAAAAGCATTCCCGGAATCACCAGCTGTTTAATGCCATTCTTGGTGTTGCGGATCCGTTCTACCATACGGTTGCCGTAAACCGGAATCTTGTTCAGTGTATTTTCCACGCCTGCTTTCAGTTCCGCATAAGATTCCGCTGTTCTCAGATTATTCAGATATTTCGACAGACCGCCCACATTTTCGGAAATGGACATCTCATTGTCATTCAGGATAATAATAAAATTTGTCTTGAGCTGGGCTGCGTTGTTCAGAGCCTCGTAGGCCATGCCGCCGGTCAGGGAGCCATCCCCGATCACCGACACCACAGAGTAGCTGCAGCCAAGAAGATCTCTGGCTTTTGCATATCCTAGTCCTACAGAGATGGATGTGGAGCTGTGTCCTGTGTCAAAGGCGTCACAGATACTCTCCTTGCGTTTGGGAAAACCACTCATACCTCCGTACTTTCTCAGATCGTCGAATCCGTCCCTCCTCCCGGTAAGGATTTTGTGCGTATATGACTGATGCCCCACATCCCAAATAAATTTATCCTCCGGAAGATGAAACGCCAGATGCATCGCCATAGTCAGCTCCACCACTCCCAGATTAGAAGCCAGATGTCCTCCGGTGACACTGATTTTCTCGATAAGGAACTGTCGTATCTCCTCCGCCAAAAGAGGAAGCTCTTCCTTGTCAATATTCTGTATATCGTTGATCTGATTAATCTTTTCTAATACCATCTCGATTATCCTTTATCTTAGACGTTACTTTTCACGATGGATCAGCTGCAGTATCAACGCCCGCAAAAACTCGTTTTCCTCCTGCAATCCATCCAATCTCTCCACTGCCCGCTCGGAAATTTCTTCCACTTCTTTTTGGGCCATCTCCAGTCCTTTTAACGTTACATAAGTAGTCTTCCCATTTTTCTCATCGCTTCGTATGGGTTTACCCAATACCTGCATCGTGCTGGTGACGTCCAGAATATCATCCTGGATCTGAAATGCCAGCCCCACATCTTCGGCAATTTTTTCTACCTGCTTTACCTGCTCTTCCCCTGCTCCGGCCAAAACAGTGCCAATCATCATGGAAGCCTCGATCAGAGCGCTGGTTTTCAAACGGTAAATAAAATCCAGCTGTTCCTGGCTCATAGACATATTTGCATTCTTCTCGTTTTCTACATCCACGGATTGTCCGCCGATCATGCCGTAAACTCCGGTCTTTGACGCCAGGATGTGAAAAGCTCTTCCCACATTTTGATTATCCGCCAGGATGCCCATAGCCTCTCCATACACAACATGGGTGGTCTTTCTGCCCCGACGGTATTCATCATTATCCATAGCCGGGAGATCATCATGGATCAGAGAATGGGTATGGATCATCTCCATTGCCGCCATGAACGGCTCCACCACCGCGCTACCGCCTCCGAACAATTTGTATGTCTGGAGCATCAGCAGAGGCCGCAACCGTTTCCCGCCGGCATTCATACTGTAATTCATCGCTTCCAGAAGTGTCTTCTGAAAGCCTTCTTCCCGCGGTAGAAAACCTCGAATAATATTGTTCACCAGCTCCGTACTGCGTGTCAGTTCTTCTTCAAAATTCATCTAATTCGCCGTCCTCATTCATCATTAAAACCTTTGTTTCCACACGCTCTATTTTCTCACTGCATTTTTTGATCAGTTCCATTCCGTTCTGATAAAGGCGAAAGGAATCCTCCAGCGAAGTTTCCGTATTCTCCAGCTGCTGCATCAGTTCGTCCAGGCGGGCGAAAGATTCCTCCAGCGATGGTTCCTGCTGTGGTAATGGTTCGGTATCTGTTTTTCCCATAGTCCCTGTTCTCCTGCTATACGATTTCATCCCTATTTTTGATGACCCGCTCTGCCCGTGCCTCAACGCGGCCATCTGCCAGATATAGCCAAAGCCTGTCCTTTTCTTTTATCTGCCCGGCAGCAGTCACTCGTTTGCCGTCATCTCCGGTCACCAGCACATATCCCTGTTCCAGCTTCGTCAGCGGTGACAAGCCTTTCCACTTTTCAATATAAACTGCCAGTCTGTGTTTGCACAGTTTCAGCTTCGCATCTATCAAATATTGTAGTTTTCCTTCTTTTTCTGTCAGAAGCTGGCTCATTTCCCGGATTCTATGTTCCGGGCTGTTCAGACGAAACTGCAGTCGATATTGCTCTAATCGGCTGTCCGCTTCCCGCAATCGCTGTCTCATCATTCCCTGAAACCGGTCTTTGCAGCGTGCAAGCTGCTCCAGGGTGCGCATCACATCATCCACCGCCAACTCTGCTCCCGCAGAGGGAGTCGGCGCCCGCAGATCCGCTGCAAAATCACAGATCGTGGTATCCGTCTCATGCCCCACCGCAGAGATGATGGGAGTAGAACATTCAAACACAGCCCTGGCTACAATTTCTTCGTTAAATGCCCACAGGTCTTCTATAGAACCGCCGCCCCGGCCTACAATGATAGTGTCCACGTCCGCGCGGTCCAGTGCGTGAATGCCTGCCGCGATACTCTCCGCAGCCCCTTCTCCCTGCACTTTAGCCGGATAAAGAATGATCCGTATTCCCGGATTTCTCCGCTTCGAAACATGAATAATACATCTCTTCCAGTTCCCGTTTCAGAGCTTCGTATCGTTCATAAAGTTCACCAAGTCCATCCAGCCGAACTTCTTTTGCGTATAGTTGGTAAGTACCGTCTCTCTCATAAACGCTGACACCGCCAAACACCACTACCCGCTGTCCGTTCTCCAGCCGAAACGTCAATCCTTTTCTGGCTCCGGCAAACAAAATGCAGGAGATCGTTCCTGTCTCATCCTTCAGAGAAAAATAAATATGGCCGGAAGTATGGTACTTACAGTTGGAGATTTCTCCCTTTACATAAACCCGGCTCAACAGGAAGTCCTGGGTAAACATCCGTTTGATGTAGGCATTGATCTGTCCTACTGTGTACACGCTGCTCATGGGCTTGTCCCTTAAACCAGTTTTGCCAGAATTCCGTTTACGAAAGCAGGTGAATCATCACTGCCAAATTTTTTTGCCAGTTCCACTGCCTCATTGATGGCCACATTTACCGGTATTTCCTCATCATACTTCATCTCGTATACCGCCAGGCGCAAAATGCTAAGATCCGCTTTGCCCATGCGCTGTGTCTTCCATCCCTTTGCTACTTCATTGATCTTTTCATCAATTTCCGGGATCAGTTTTGCCACGCTGGCAGTCTTTTCACCAATATATTTTTTTTCTTCCTCCGGGATCGACGATGGATATCCGCAGCTGTCATCTTCGGGAAGGCGCTCAAAATACAGTTCAATCTGCTGATCGATCTCCGCCTCCTCATGAAATTCTACGTCAAACAGCACTTTAAAAATCTGCTCCCTGACTTCTCTTCTTGTCATTTTCTGCACCATTCCCTTTCCACTATTT
>CADCMM010000139.1 GCA_902802515.1 uncultured Lachnospiraceae bacterium | reverse complement strand
GCGCATGGCGAAAGTGAATTCCGGCCCGTATTTCAGGCGCATGACCAGAAGTGTCTGACGCAGAAGCTCACGGTCGATGGCATGATGCTCCGTCTCCGGTTCGATTTCTTCCGTCTCAGTTTCCGTCTCGCTTTCTGGCTCGCTTTCCTCATTTGCCGCATTCGCATTGCCTGTCCAGAGGGGAAAGGGGGGTATGTCAGCGTCAGTTTTTCTGCCTTGTCGTTCCTGGGCATTATATGATACTCCAAATAAGCAGCAAGAGGCTAGCAGGAACATGGCGGCGGTATATAAAAATTTCTTCATAAGTATACCTCGATCATTATGTATATCTCCCATCATACCACCCGCAGGGGGCGGTTGTAAAGATTGAAGAAAAGGATAAAAACAGGTTGACTGGCTTGCGGCAAAGATGGATAATGATAGCATAAGGAGACTGTAATGCCGGAGGTATGCGGGGCAGAACTATATACACTGGAGTGAAGAAAAACAGGGAGGGGACTATGAGGAACGCAGTAAAAAAAGACAACACAAAACCAGACAAAGTAATAACGAAAAAAGCAGTGCCGGATTATGAAGAGATTTATCAGGGGCGGTTTGAGAAGCACTTTGACGAACTGAAATGGCTGTATATGGAATTATATGATGATCGCTCCATGCTGGAGGAATTGTGCGACCGGCTGAAACTCTTTTATGACCAGAGAAGCGGTGCTTTAAAGGAGCAGGATCATGCCAGAGAAGCCCAGCCGGATTGGTACAAACAGAATGACATGCTGGGAATGATGTTTTACATTGACAATTTCGCCGGAAATATGAAGGGCGTGGAGCAGCATCTGGACTATATTGAAAAATGCAATGTGAATTACATTCATTTAATGCCATTCCTGGACACGACAGAGGGAAAGTCAGATGGCGGCTATGCGGTTTCCGACTTTCGCAAGGTGCAGGAAAAACTGGGAACTATGGAGGATCTGGAGAAACTCACTGCGGCCTGTCATAAAAAGGGCATCAATGTCTGCATGGATTTTGTCATGAACCACACATCAGAGGATCACCAGTGGGCAAAACGGGCCAGAGCCGGGGAAAAGGAATACATGGATCGCTATTTCTTCTACGATTCCTTTGATATTCCTTCCATCTATGAGCAGACGGTTCCTCAGGTATTTCCCACCACGGCGCCGGGCAACTTTACCTGGCTTCCGGACGCGGGGCGCTTTGTGATGACCACTTTCTATCCTTATCAGTGGGATCTCAATTACCGGAACCCGCGGGTGTTTAATGAGATGATGTATAATTTCCTCTATCTGGCAAACCGAGGGATCGACATTATCCGCATTGACGCGGTTCCCTACATTTGGAAAGAACTGCGCACCTCCTGCCGAAATCTGCCCCAGGTACATACCATCGTCCGGCTGATGCGCATGATCGGTGAGATTGTCTGCCCGGGGATTCTTCTTTTGGGAGAGGTGGTCATGGAGCCGGAAAAAGTGGTGCCCTATTTTGGAACAGTGGAGAAGCCGGAGTGTCATATGCTGTATAATGTGACGACTATGGCGACCACCTGGCACACGGTGGCCACCAGAGATGTGAGGCTGCTAAAGAAACAGCTTGACATCGTCAGCGGTCTGCCAAAGGAATATGTGTTCTTAAATTATCTGCGCTGTCACGATGATATTGGCTGGGGACTGGACTACGGGACACTGTGGCAGTACGGCATGGGAGAGCGGCCCCACAAGGAATATCTGAACAATTACTTTCAGGGATACGCCGGGGCCAGCAACAGCAGAGGAGAACTCTACAATGCGGATCCGGTGACGGGAGACGCCAGATTCTGCGCTACCACTGCCTCTATGTGCGGGATTGAGAAGGCGGAAACAGAGGAAGATCCGGAAGCGCTCCAACGGGCGATCCGCTTTGACGTCATGCTGCACGCCTATATGTTTATGCAGTCCGGCATTCCGGTGCTTTACAGCGGAGATGAAGTCGGCCAGACCAATGATTATTCTTATAAGGA
>CADCMM010000138.1 GCA_902802515.1 uncultured Lachnospiraceae bacterium | reverse complement strand
GCCACAAAGGTGTGCTGTAATTTCCCGGAAACAGTAAAATACCTGCCGGAAGGCAAGGCCGTTCTTACCGGTTCCCCCATCCGCCGGGAACTGCTGAGCGGTAACAAACTAGCCGCCCTGAAATTCTGTAATTTTACCGCCGACAAACCGGTACTTATGATCATTGGCGGAAGCCTGGGGTCTGTGGCAGTGAATACCGCTATCCGCAATATTCTCCCCCAGCTTCTGAAAACCTTCCAGGTTATCCATCTGTGCGGACAGGGGAACCTGGATGAGTCTTTCATCGGCAAACAAGGCTATGTACAGTACGAATATATTAAGCAGGAACTGGCGGATCTGTTTGCACTGGCTGATGTGGTCGTTTCCCGGGCGGGAGCCAATGCTATCTGTGAACTCCTTGCTCTGCGCAAGCCAAACCTTCTGATTCCTCTTCCGGCAGCCGCCAGCAGAGGCGACCAGCTCTTAAATGCCGATTCCTTCAAGCGCCAGGGATTTTCCAAAGTGCTGCAGGAGGAAGAAATCACAGACCAGCTGCTGCTGGACACCATACTTGATCTGTATCAAAACCGCGCTGATTACGTCGCTGCCATGGAAAAAAGCGGCCAGAGCGACGCCATCACAAAAATTGTGGAACTGATCAAAGAAGTATAGATTAGGAAACACATCAAGTGTTTCCTAATCGTACTCGCCTAGGCCCGAAGGGGCGTATCCGCCGGCAGGCGGATTTTGGGACGACTTCCTCAGTCGTCCCAAAAGGCATGATTTTGGAAACACCCACTGCCTTACAGAAGATTGCAGCCAGTATGCTATCCGCAATCCAAAGCGTTACGGCGCGGCTTGTGAAGGAATAATGTCTGATGAAAACGATCGGTTTCTGACTGAATTCTGAATCACTCATATGCATGCCCCTCACGCCAAAAGCCAGTCGATGACATTCACAACTTTTATGCCGTCGTAATTTCCTAGTGAGAAACGATCCAGCGTCAAGACAATCTTTTCATAATTGTCCGGAATGCCGCGCAGTGGCCGCATCTCTCGTTCAAAAGTTTCCTCAGCGGTCATATCCGCTGTAACCTGGTAGTAGGTGAGTATTCCCTGATTCTGGACAACGAAATCCACCTCAGTTGAGCCATACTTTCCTATGTTGACTTGATATCCCCGCCGCAAAAGCTCGAAATATACAATGTTTTCAATGGAAAAGCCCAAGTCATACCGTTTTCTTGGAAAGATATGATTTCGGAGTCCCAAATCAACCATATACAGCTTTTTATTTGCTTTCAGAAGCTGTTTTCCGATAATATCGAATCTCTCCACTGGATAAAAGATAAATGACTCCGTCAAGGCTTCCACATAATCGCTGACTGTATTCGGTGAAACCTTTCTGCCGGAGGATGTCAAATAGTCAGTCACGCTTTTCATAGAAACGGGACTACCGATTACACTTGCTAAATATCGTGCGATGGTCTTTAGTAGTGCAATATCCGTAATTTTGCGTTTTCCTGCATCCTTTTCCTTTCTTGTCTGCCGTTCCTCAATGTCCTTAACAATAACAGTGTTGTAGATTCCTTCCAGATATTGATTTACTTTCTCATCCGTGCGGTTCATTACTGCAACATACGGAATGCCTCCCGTTTTCATATACTCTGCGAAAGCATCTTCTCTCTGCATACCCGTTACCGTGACATACTCACGGAAGGAAAGCGGAAGCATTGATATTTCTACATATCGCCCGGACAAAAGGGTAGCCAATTCACTTGAAAGCAGATATGAGTTTGAACCTGTGATATACACATCTGTGTTGTTCTTTACATAAAGGCTGTCTACCACCTTTTGGAAATCTGGAACATTCTGAATCTCATCCAAAAAGATGTATGTCATTTTACCGCTAATCTGCTCTGCTTCAACACCAGCCGCCCGAAGTCTGTCTTGATACTGTTCCAGGAGCACTGATTTACCGCAACGTCTAATCCCCGTCACAACTTTAATAATCTGTTCGTCTTTCCACGCCCAAAGTTGGTCAAGGTATTCTTTTCTCTCCACCATCCTGCATTCCTCCTTTCTCCGAGTATAGCACATTGTACCCCCCAAAATCAAATTATATTCCCGTTTCGGAATTTATTTTTATTTCGCGCAAATTAAATTCCGTTTTTGGAATTTGTTCTTTCAAAACACGTCGGATACGAGGCACAGCCCCTTGTGGGGACGTGTGTCCTTGGGGTTTTCGGTTATGCGTTGGGGGTTACTTCCTTCCAAGCCTCATACTCATCGGCAAGCTGCGCTTCCTAAACTGGTGCCTGTCACTCTAAATCTATGGTAGCTCCATAGATATGTACATAACCATCGTTAATAGAACGGTCTATATAAACTCTTCCGGCATCCACGGCTTTCATAAACCACCTTAGCACCGAAATATCCACATCGCCGGTCAAGCGAAACGCGTCTACTTCGATGGGCTTCTTCCGATACCGCATAAGTCACACCTGTCTTGCAATTTTGCGCATAAAAAGACCCGGGACCCGAAGGACACCCGAGTACGTTCCTGAAATAGTATTAAATCCCTGGGATAGTTTCTTTAATCCCTTTCGCAATATTAGCAGCTCTTTGCATTAACCCGTTTTCACTCAGATATTCAAGTCCGCGAAGGGTTATAACCGGCATTATCGGTTCTTCGATGTGAGGGCAATAATCAGCCGCTACCTGGTCATAAACAATGCCTTCAACGTATCCTGATTTTGTAAGCATGATCATGATCTTTTCCCATCTTTGGTAGCTGATGCCGAGTCTTTCTGCCGATATCTGCTTTGTGTCAAATTCGTCATAATCCATTGCTGCTTCAAGGGCTTTCAGAATTTTGTAAATGATGGAAAAATTATTCATGCTTTACTACCTCGCGAATATCATCAATCGTCACCTCGACATCTTTCCACTCCTCCATTCCTATATCCGCAGAAAAATGCGTTTCGTCCCAAATTTCTGTAATGCACCCTATTCTACCATCTTTTAATATCACTTCGTCAAATAGTTCAATACTCATCTGCTTTAACCTCATTTATGTAAGCCGACGTCATCGCTGTAGTCCCGTCTTTTTTTAATATCCATCCAACTTCAACATTAGCGGGCATAGCTTTAAGCCCATATATAATAATTCTTTGCTCATATTTTTTCCCGTACTCTGTGATTCCTTTGTATTTTGCCTGGTATTTTGAAGCTCTTGTCTTTATTTCTTTCTTAAGGAGTTTCCAATTATTACTAGAGTAGTTATTTTACTGATAATATTTCCTCGCCTTTTGATACTCCTCGTCCGAAATTCCGCAGGCATACTTCAGCCGTTCCTGTAAAGGTGCGTTCTTCATATCCCCGGAATT
>CADCMM010000137.1 GCA_902802515.1 uncultured Lachnospiraceae bacterium | reverse complement strand
TAGGACGGAAGTTTTATTCCATGTGCGCCTGCTGACTTCCGTACCAAGGGCCTATTTTCGGTGTTTAGGGCGGAACTTTTACCTCTTGTATGCTTCCAGACTTCCGTCCAGAAGGCCCGTTTTAAGCGTTTGAGACGGAAGTTTCTCTCTCTGTATGCTTCCAGACTTCCGTCCAGAAGGCCCGTTTTAAGCGTTTGAGACGGAAGTTTTTCTCCATATACGCCTACAGACTTCCGTCCCGAAAGCCCGTTTTAAGCGTTTGAGACGGAAGTTTTACTCCATGTGCACCTGCCGACTTCCCTCCCCAAGGCCTGTTTGCTTCGTTTGGGACGGAAGTCGATCCTCAGAATTGTGGATGAGAAGGTTGGGGGTTCGATCCCTTCAGCCATATTCCAAACAAAATGCACCTCCGTGTGGAGGTGCATTTTGCTTGGAGCTGATGTCAGAACCGAAGTTTTGTAAAAGCTGATCCAGTCATCCACAATAGCAGATTTTGGGCAAATATCATCAGGAATCCTGATCCTGGCTTTTCTCCCGGTCTTTCCAGTCCATATCCATAGCCCCTACAAGCTCCGATTTGTTTAACTCCTTTATTCTATTTAATAATAGCATAATCAATGCACAATAAATGCCCTGGAGTTATTCCAAGGCATTTGCTGCTGGTGAAGGTGACCACAATCTAACCATGCTCTATGTATTGAATTCTCAGTGTTTCTGAAGAAACTGCGGACCCATTTGCGGGCTCAGCCGTAGGTTATGGCATAGCCTGAGTAGGTCGGTTTTTCATCGTGTTCACCTAATGGCTTTTATATAGTTTATTTCTTCTTCACATCGATATCGACATTTGTTCCGACTGGCACTCTGCTGCCTGGCTGAAGGCTCTGATGGTAAACAAGCATACACCACGCTCCCACTTTGATACAGCTTTTCGGCTCCTGCCAAGCTTTTCAGCTAATTGTTCCTGCGTCAAACTATGAGCTTTCCGCTTATTGGCTATATATTGTCCTATCTTTATCTGATCCATCAGACTGCCCTCACTACTGGAATAATAGTATCTTTTAATGGAACAATACCGTTATTATCAGAAAACATACAGCCCTCAGAGGTAGCATTTCCCTTTTTTGAGTAATATGATGATTCTCAGTACCAGATATACTGCGGCTGTCAGGAGCAGTATCCCGGTAAAGTAGTAACTTGCGTTATATACCTCATCAAATCTTCCGAGCAGGCAGAGCGGGATGCTGATCGTAAAGGCTACTGGGAGAAGAACTGCATTCTGTATCTTTTCTGCGTAGTATTTTTTGCGGCAGGTCAGGTACAGTATGATCCCGGCAGCAGACAGAATTCCGCCTATTATCAGCCAGTAGTTATAGACCAATCTCGGCAGAGTCACAACGCCTCCGTTTTCCGTTGCTCCTTTCTCACCATAAATCAATACATCACCGCCATCAGCAGGGTAATAATACACCTCGTCTATCTCATTCTTATTACCTATTCTCACCAGGGTTTCACTGCTCTTCCCGGATAGCTGATCCCACCTCGTGCGATAACATCCTATAAAAGCCAATGATCTGCCGCTGTCCTGATCCATAAAACGGTCAATATCATAACCGCTGACATTTTTATCCAGCACGGCCACGATACTTCCGTCTGATAGTTTTTCTATAGTCAGCGCTTTACCCGGATCTTTTATGTATATAGGGCTCATCATGTGTATCACTGCAATAATGATAATTATCAGTCCCATTACGAATCCCAGTATTGTACTCGTGATCTTCCTTTTTTCAATAAGGCTTCTGGTAAGCGACAGACCGTCTGAAGCTATATCGTTCAGCTCATCTCCGGATACCGGCTCATTGATCCTTTCCCCTTTGATGAGTTCGGCGATTGAGACATCCAGACATTCGGAAAGAGCTTCCAGATTGTCGATGTCCGGAAACCCTCTTCCCGTCTCCC
Organism: uncultured Lachnospiraceae bacterium; assembly: GCA_902802515.1. GTDB lineage: Bacteria > Bacillota > Clostridia > Lachnospirales > Lachnospiraceae > Merdiplasma. Next base: position 1,213 of record CADCMM010000137.1, on the reverse strand, counting down.
AACGTGAGACAGCCTTATCAGAATGTGAACTGCTTCTCCCTGCGAAGTTCTGCGATGAATTGTCCGGTTTTTTCAATATTCATAAACATTCACCTCCTGCAGAAACATTATCGCCATACTAAAACAAAATCATCCTATGTATCATAGAGTTATCATGCTTTATCTATTAATACTTTTCTCTATACTGTTCCATCACATCCACGAAAAGTTCTTTAGTAGTCGGCGGTGTGTATGTTATAGCGTTTGCCCCGGCCCTTATCGTCTCTCTAATGCTCTCCGGCGTATTCCCTCCGGATGCTATTATCGGTACATCCGGGTACTTCGCATCTATCATCCGGACTATGTCAGGCGTCCTCTCTCCTGCAGCGACGTTTATGATAGACGCACCATGGCGCAGTCTGTCACGTATGTCTGACTTCTCGCTGGTAACTGTGATCACGACCGGTATATCGATTGAAGTCGCTACCAGTTTAAGGTCGCGGTTGCTCGTCGGGGCATTCAGCACCACTCCAAACGCGCCTTGGCTCTCAGCGTCTTTTGCCAGCCTTACCGAGCGCAGACCCTTGGTTATACCTCCTCCTATACCGGTAAATACCGGTACTGCAGCGGCTCGTATTATCGCGTCGCTTATTGACTGCTGCGGAGTGAACGGATAAACAGCGAATACTGCATCTGCATCACAGTTCTTGATAATAGCCAGATCCGTTGTAAAAACCAGGCTTTTTATCCTGCGTCCGAAGATCAATATGCCACTGGCCTCACGTATCTCTTTGGGCATGATAAGAATGTTGTGTCTGAGTCTGCTCTGTATGGATGGTATTATCTCCTCGTCTTTCAGCGCTCTGTTCAGTTCTCCTGCAAGTCGTGAGATTTCAGGATTCATATTCGTAGGACTCTTTATCACCTTCCTTATCTTTTCTCTGCCTGCCATATGTCTGTACCTCCTTTAAAGATATCAGGCTCTGACCTGAGTATATTTAGAGATAGTAACATATGAGCAGAAAAAGATTATGACCGGAAGATGAATAATAATTCACGGTGCCTTCAGAAATAAACAGCCAAAATAAAAACTATGGCTGCATCTGGATTGACATAACCATAGCCAAAAATGTGGTGAAGGTGACCGGAATTGAACAGACGTCCAAGTACTAAGTTTTCAATGTTTCAGAAAACACTGCAGACTCACTAGCGGACTCAGCCATAGGTCTGAGTG
>CADCMM010000136.1 GCA_902802515.1 uncultured Lachnospiraceae bacterium | reverse complement strand
AGAGTACGGCGGAGACTGGCTGATGAAAGCGGTGGAATACATTTTCTTATTCAGCGGCGGACTGACGGTGGCCTATATGACCAAACTGTATGTGGCCGTGTTTGTTGAGGAGAATGAGAGCAAAAATGTTCAGAGAACATTTGACAAGATGAAAACTTACATGAACCGGGAGAGCACATTTGCGCTCACTGCCAGTGGGCTCATCCTTCTGATCTGGGGGCTGTTCCCCCACAGCATCATGGACCGGGCTGCAAATCTGGGCCAGGCATTTCTGAATTTGGAAGAGGCTGGCGGCGAAGCAGCGTATTTCAGCCTTGGAAACCTTTCGGGGGCCGCTGTCTCCATCATTATCGGCGCATTGGTATATTTACTGGTGATCCGAAAACTTCTGATGACACAGACGCAGAAGAGCGGGAGCGTGTATGTGGATCGATGGCCGGGATGGCTGGATCTGGAGAATCTGATCTACCGGCCGCTATTGCTTGGCTTTCTTCCCTTTGTACTGAGAGTTCTTTGCAGGATCCTGGACAGCTTTGCGGATCTGTCCGTGGTGGTATTGAGAAAGAGCATCTACCGGGACAGCCCGCTGCCCCATGAACTTCCGGAAGGCAACCGTCTGACGATGATCGGCGGAAAAATCGTAAATTTCTTTGCAAGCATTGCAAATCATACATGGCGCAGGAGCAATCCCATCAAGAAAGATTACGTTCACGCCTTTGCGGTAAAGAGAACCGAATGGAAAGAAAACAATATGATCATCGGACGAAGCCTGTCCTTCGGTCTGCTGTTATTCTGCATCGGGCTTTGCCTGACGCTGGTGTATCTGATCTGGCTATAAAAATTGCAGGATCTGTTTTATGGAAACGACGGAGCTGCCGCACTAAATGCATACTTTGCATATATGCAATAAAATGCTTAGTGCGGCAGCCCCGTTGTTGTTATTTTTCCTCTGCTGCTGACGCGGCAAATTCTGTCACTACCAGATCCTCATAGGAAGCTCTGGTTTCCAATTCTCCCGCGCTCTCCAGGATATCCTGCAGGAGGTCAAAACCGCTCTCTTCAAATACCAGGTTTTCTTTCCACGTATCCTGGCTCTGATAGCGGTCTACAATAGCGGTGATCGTTTCAAGATCTGTCTCCGGGAACTGGGGAGCAATAATCTGGGCTATTTCCTCCGGTGTATGGCTGTTCACATAATCCAGGCCTTTCTGAATCGCATTGGTAAAGCCCGCAATCAGCTCCGGGTGTTCTTCCATATAGTCAGTTCTTGCACAGTAAGCAGTATAGGGAACGTAACCAGAATCCACTCCCAGAGAAGCGATCACATATCCGGCGTCCTGCTGCTCCAGCAGTGTGGCGGATGGCTCAAACTCTACGGTGTAATCCCCCTGGCCGCTGGTGAATGCCGCTGCGGTGGAACCAAAATCAATACTCTGATCAATATCCAGATCTGTCTCCGGGTCGATGCCATTCTGTTTCAGGATATATTCAAATACCATCTCCGGCATGCCGCCCTTTCGTCCGCCAAGGACATTTTTGCCCTTCAGATCCCCCCATTTAAAATCGGCTGTTTCTTCGCGGCCTACCAGGAAATTGCCTGCCCGCTGGGTCAGCTGAGCGAAATTTACCGGATAGTCAGAGGCTCCCTGAATATAAGTGTAGATGGAAGCCTCGGCCCCCATAAATCCAATGTCTGCTTCCCCGGTAAGAACAGCGGTCATTGTTTTATCTGCTCCAAAGCCGGTAACCAGATCCAGCTTGATGCCTTCTTCCTGGAAATAGCCTTCCTCTATTGCCACATACTGCGGAGCGTAAAAAATAGAATGAGCCACCTCATTTAATACTACTTTTGTTTTTTCTTCTTCCGCAGACACTCCTCCTGCTACTGCGCTGATCATCATCAGTGAAGTCATCATCAGTGACAAAATTCTTTTTCTCATACTTATTTCTCCTTATTTTCAACTGCTTTACTATATGTGATTACGCGAAAAAGGTTCGAGGAATAGTTACTATTCACGGCCCCTCCGCCAACAGACCTCAGACCATCCGTGCTGCGCGCGTCTGCCGCGTCTTACGACGCTTATGTCGTTCCTGCTTCGCAGGCCTTGTTTGAAATCAGAACCTGTCTTGTCCATGCAAGCATAACAAGCCAGAACCCGATTTCAAACAGGCTGTGAATAGTAACCGGAAAAAAACAAAATGCGCTTGTTTTATAAGAGTCTTGGTGCTACAATGAAAAGTAATATGTCCGACACAGAATTGTAAAAAATGTGCTAAGCCAAGGAGAAGTTATGAAAAACAGGATGGAGTTAAGGGAAAAGAACGGAAGAGGAAAGTTTTTGCGGACTGCTGTGCTGACGATTCTTATGCTGACTTTGCTGTCAGCCACAGCATTGGCTGCTAATGAGGGCTGGAAGCAGAAGGGAAGCAGAATTTATTATTATTACACCGAAGCGGACGGTGAGTCGGCCGGGCTGAAAGCCACCGGACTGGTGCAGATCGGGCAGAACTATTATTACTTCAATCCGTCCGGCGTGCTGCAGACCGGCTGGATCGC
>CADCMM010000135.1 GCA_902802515.1 uncultured Lachnospiraceae bacterium | reverse complement strand
ATGCTTACCGGGAAGAAGAGAGAGGCCCGGGGAGTAGACATACCGGCGTACAGTTTCTATTATCTGAAGAAAGTATAGATGATTGTAAAGTTCCAATGGGCTGTCCCACTAAGCATTTTATTGCATAATTATAGTTTTCTGAGGAACGCTTTCGCTATAGAAACTGTCAGAAAGGAGCAGGCAAGTGCAGATAACGCCGAGAACAGGAACCGGCCTGATCCACATTTACTGCGGCGATGGCAAGGGAAAGACCACCACCGGTATGGGGCTGTGTCTTCGGGCAGCAGGATACGGTTACCGGGTGCTGATCTACCAGTTTATGAAGAACAACAGCACCAGTGAGCGAAAGTGCCTGGAGCAGATAAAAAACATAACGGTGATGGACGGCTTGGAGCAGGAAAAATTCAGTTTTCAGCTCACGCCGGAAGAAAAACAGGAAAGGCAGAGATTTTACAATGGGCAGCTTGAGACGGTGACGAAGCGGGCGGCAGCAGAGGACTTCGATGTACTGTTTCTGGATGAGGCGGTCTATGCGGTAAGGGCGGGGCTGCTGGATGAGGACGCGCTTGTCCGGTTTCTACAGACCAAACCGGATAAGCTGGAAGTGATACTGACGGGACAGAGCCCCAGTCAGCGATTGATAGCGGAGGCGGATTACGTTTCGGACATTTGTAAAGTAAAACATCCCTTCGACCGGCATCAGCCGGCCAGGGATGGCATCGAACGATAACACTGTGGCTTTGCATAAAATCAGGACATAAAATGAGGAGTGCCCCGGTAGCAGCTACCGGGGCTATTATGAAAAAATTTATCAATATGTGTAATGAAGAACCATTACAACATAAATTCGAGATATCCTTCTCGAGAACTGTTTATACTATAACAAGGAAATATGAACAATTAATGAACAAAAATTGAACAAAAGGTAAAAATACAATAAAATAAACAAAAATAAAATTTGAAAATTAAAAATGTTAGTGAATATACACATAAAACTGCAATTAATATATCCAAAAAAATGGAAATATGATACAATGAGCATGTAATGCGAATTGTATCAGCCATTTCAAGGGGCGGATGTATAAAGCAAGGAGAGGGTTTTATGGGTGTAAAAAGAGTATTTGTAATTGTTTTGGATAGTTACGGCATCGGGTACCTTCCGGATGCAGATAAGTTTGGGGATGTGGGCGCGAATACACTGGCTTCTATTGTAAGGTCGGAGAAATATGATACGCCAAATATGAAAAAAATGGGATTGTTTAATATTGATGGAGTGACCTGCGGGGAGGGGGTGGCAGCGCCCATCGGTTCCTACGGCCGGATGGCGGAGGCTTCCATGGGAAAGGATACCACCATCGGACACTGGGAGATCGCGGGGCTGATCTCGCCGAATCCTCTGCCAACTTACCCGGAGGGTTTCCCCGAGGAGGTATTGGAACCTTTCTGTCGGCAGACGGGAAGAGGCTATCTGTGTAATAAACCATACTCAGGAACAGACGTCATCCGGGATTACGGGGAGGAACACTTAAAGACCGGGAAGCTGATCGTATATACTTCTGCGGATTCCGTATTCCAGATCGCGGCTCATGAGGAGTTGGTTCCCCTGGAAGAGCTGTACCGGGGCTGCCGCATTGCCAGAGAGATCCTGCAGGGAAAACACGGGGTGGGGCGTGTGATCGCCAGACCTTTTGTGGGAACATCACCGGATAATTTTACGAGAACCAGAAACCGTCATGATTTCTCCCTGATCCCGCCCAAAAAAACTATGCTGGTGAGTCTGAAGGAACACGGACTGGACACCTATGGGGTAGGGAAGATCTACGATATCTTTGCAGGCCAGGCCATCGACCATACGGTATCCATTTCAGGCAATGAGGATGGCATGGAGAAGACCTTTGCTTTCATGGAGGAAGATTTCAACGGGCTGTGCTTTGTGAACCTCGTAGATTTTGACATGACCTATGGTCATCGCAGAGATATTGAGGGATATGCAGCCGCGGCCACGGTCTTTGACCGCCAGCTGGGACAGTTTATGGATAAGATGCGGGAGGATGATGTACTGATCATCACGGCTGACCATGGCTGCGACCCGGGCTATAAAGGAACGGACCATACCAGAGAACACACGCCCATGCTAATCTACGGCGCACCGGTAAAAGCGGGGGTATCCATCGGCACCAGGACGACTTTCGCGGACATTGCGGCTACGGTACTGGATATGCTGGGCGT
>CADCMM010000134.1 GCA_902802515.1 uncultured Lachnospiraceae bacterium | reverse complement strand
GGATTTGATGAAGAAACTGTCCATCGCAAGCTTGCCAGGAAGGGTGAGACGCTCCTTCACTTATGGAAGCTTTATAACGCTGAAGGTGAGGTCGATGGCAAACGTCCCTTGAGCTACCGTCAGTTCTGCCGGCGCTATTCAAACTGGCTGGACAACAAGAATGTTACGTTCCATATTCAACGGTATCCGGGTGTGAATCTGGAACTCGATTATGCAGGTAAGACACTGGCCATCCATGACCTGCGAAACCCTGGGCAGACGACAAAAGTAACTATCTTTGTTGCAACACTTTCCTTCAGTGATTATTTCTACATTGAAGGAATGACCGACTGTGGCATAAGCAGCTGGATCCGTGTAAACAATAATGCGCTTGCTTATTTCGGGGGCATTACACAGACAGTTACTCCACAAGGATTGGATAAACCCCGCCCTAAACGAGGATTTCCAAGCATGGGCGGAACATAACGGGACGGTCATCCTGCCTGCAAAAGTCAGAAAACCCCGCTGGAAACCGAACGTAGAAGGCCATGTGAAGATCATCACCATGCATATCCTGGTGGAGATGGAGGAGATGACCTTCTATTCCCTTGAAGAGCTGAACATTGTCCTCTGGGAGAAAATGGAACGTGAAAACCGTGTGAATTTTTCCAAACTCAGCTATTCCAGAAGAGACCTGTTTGAATCAGAGGAGAAGGAATCTCTTTTGCCCCTCCCGGAAACGAAGTATGAATACCTGGAACGCAAGACCGTTACCGTCAATCCCGATTTTTCATTTGTCTTCGACCAGGTACACTACTCCATGCCCCGGAAGTACCTGCGGAAAAAGCTTGATATACGGGCCGGATCCAACAGGATATATGTCTACAACGAAAGCGGCGACCTGATCCGAACCCACGAGCGGAGCTACACGCCCAAAAGCTGGGTCGTGATCCCTGAGGACATGCCGAAGGAATACAGCGATTATGGATCCTGGAACGTGCCATATTTCCTCTTGAAAGCCGGATCTGTCGGCCCTGATACAAGGCTCCTGATACAGAAGGTCATCGAAAAATCTGCTTACCCGGTACAGTCCTTCCGAAGCTGTTTTGGAATCCTCCGGTTTGCGGACAAATACGGAAAAGACGCATTGGAAAAATGCTGCAGGGACGCCCTCATTTCCGGAAAATGCAGCTACAACTATATCTGTAACACTGTTTCCATGTATGCTCGCCCGAAACGGGAGGCTGTTGATCGGACATTTAACACGTTGAAGCCAGCAGACAAAACAGTACAGGTAACCGGCATTTATAAAGACGACGATGATAAGTATTCTCTGGAGAACCTTCTGAAGGCACAGGAAGGGGGTGATCTCCAGTGAGTGCAGGCAATGACATTGTAAAAATGCTGGATGATCTTGGCCTTACAACGGCCGCTCTTCGCTGCAAGGAACTTTTGGACAGTCCCGAATTCGGTGATTTTAGTCCCGTACAGCTGTTAAGGGAGATACTGACTCCCCAATATATTGAGTCTATGGACAATCGGTATGTGACCAACCGCAAGTTCAGCAGGCTGATCAACAAAACTGCTAAGATCGATAACCTGAAAACCGGCAATGGAAGGAAATATAATGATGACAAGGTCCAGCAGGTCCTGACTTTCCGGTTTATTGGAAACAAGCTGAATGTAGGTATTTATGGAAAAACAGGAGCCGGAAAGTCATATTTTATGTCAGCTCTTTGTGATGAAGCCTGCAGACAGAACTACCGGTGCATGCTTCTTGACTACAGCGACCTGCTTGATGAGCTCCTGGTCCTGGAGCAGAAGGATAACCTGGAAAAATACACCAAAAAGCTGAAATACTATTCGAAGATAAAATTGCTCTTTATCGATGACTTTGCAATCAGCCGCTACTCCGAGGAAGGGATCAAGATCTTGTATCACCTTATAAAAACCAGGGACGATCTGGGAAACGCTACTGTTTTCACCTGTCAGTACGATCCCAGCGAATGGGGAAAACAGATCAGCGACGATCCCGGGTGCTATGGCAAGCTGGACGGTATCCGGCGGCGTCTGACAACAGGATATACTATTCTTATTGAAAAGGTTTAGCTCCAATGAAACCAATAAATACTGAAAAGCCTAAAAATACCGGGGGCCAGCCCCCGAACCCCCGAGGTTTATCGCTTTGGGGTTTCCGTAAGAGAGTGATGCTGTGGGAGATTCGCGCTAACATAAAAAAGAGTGACGCATGCAGCATCACCCTCTCCGCTAACCTCCATGCCAGCGCTCGGGTCGCACCTCTGCGTTGCCCTATCCTCTGACATGGTCAAAAGCAATGCTATCGTAACATATTAATATCAGCGAAACAATACATTCCCGGCCCTGTCTGGCCGCTCATTATGACCGATTGTGGCCGGGGATTATGTCTTTACATGGCCGGGAATTCCGTCTATGCTGGCCTGTTTAGATGGCTGTCTGCACTCAGTGGCAGCATGCGTTTTACTGGTCACTTTTCCATCTTCCAGAATGCGGCGCTGCAGGGAGGCAGATGGCTCCCGCCTCCGAAATCATGCATCCTGCCTGTGATCAGATCGACGGCCGTCCCGCAGCCGGCATTAAAGTGCGCGACATATTCCTCTTCGTCCGCATTGACAGCGACCAGGACACGC
>CADCMM010000133.1 GCA_902802515.1 uncultured Lachnospiraceae bacterium | reverse complement strand
AAACTCTGTAACATTTCTCTTCCTTACTCGTTCTCTCCATTCATGATCTTTCGTATCTTTTCCATGACCTGAATGGTCTCCTCAGTACTGCGGATCGCGCACATGATCGTATCGTCCCCCGCAATACAGCCCGCCACTTCATGCCAATTCATAGCGTCCAGCGCCGCCGCAACGGCCATTGCCATACCGGAAACAGTCTTTACCACCAGAATATTCTGCGCCATATCCATGGACACAAATCCATCTCGAAGTACCCTCAGATACTTTTCATTCATCCCCGCTCTTCCCGGCGTCATCACCGCGTATTTCTGTTTTCCTCCGTTCACTGATATTTTGGTCAGTTTCAGTTCCCGGATATCCCTGGAAATGGTCGCCTGCGTTACCCGAAATCCCTCCCGCGTCAGATACTCCGCCAGCTCTTCCTGGGTCTCAATATTGTAACGGCTGATCAGGTCAATAATTTTCGCATGTCTCCCAATTTTCATATAAAACCTGCCTTTCTTTTACCGCCTGACTTTTCGCGTCCTTCAAAGCACCGCAGCCAAACAGTGATCAGTTCATCTTCTTTCGTAAAATTTCTACGAAACTGGTATTATTCATTTTGATCAGACGAGTGATCTTTTTCGATTTCATGATCCGGATACAGTTGCCCACATTCAATTTTACCGTGGTATCACCATCGAAGGTGGCTTCCGCCCCCTCCTGGTCTGACAAATGCCCATTTCCCAACTCCACCTTGATCTCCACATTGTCCGGAAGGACGATAGTCCTGCTGTTCAGGGTATGAGGAGCAATGGCCGTCAGAAGCATCAAAGAAGCCTCCGGAGCCACGATGGGTCCTCCGGCTGAAAGGCTGTATCCTGTGGAACCTGTAGGAGTGGAGATAATAATCCCATCCGCCCGGTAGGAGCACAGGTAAACGCCGTCCACATAAATGTTGAAATCTACCGCCCGAAGTCTCCCTCTTCGTCCAATGACGATATCATTCAACGCCATATCCTCCATCAGAAGTTTATTTTGATGGTAGGCAGAACCGGTAATCATCATCCGCTCTTCCATCGTATAATCCCCTGCCATCAGCTTATCCAGCGCAGCCTGGACATTCTGATGTTCAATCTCAGCCAGGTATCCCAGTGTTCCCATATTAATACCCAAAAGAGGAAGGCTGGTATCTACCAGATCTCTGGAAGCCTGGAGCAGCGTACCATCCCCACCCAGCACCAGAACGCACTCCACGTCCGGAGGTATCCGGGAAGCATCCGTATATTTATACGGTCTGCCGTTTTCCGGTTCCCCGCTATCCTGAACATAGCATACTTTCCCTTTTTCTTCCAGATAATTTTTAATTACATTTGTTGTCTCAAGTTGTGGGTCTTTTAAGTGATTTGTAATAATATAAAATTTATCCATCTCTCTAGTTATCCAATGTTTCATGAGCTTCGTTCACTATATCGTGCACCGAAAAAGGTGTCTCCTTGCATCCGCTTCCCGGTATCTGTTTTTTCAGCCACATCAAATACTCAATATTGCCTTCCGGTCCCTTGATGGGGGAAAATTCCAGCGCTTTTGTTTCGAAGTCCAGCGAGTGGGCAAAATCCACCACCATCCGGATCACTTCCTCATGCACCTTGGCATCCCGGACAACGCCTTTCTTTCCCACCTTTTCCCGCCCTGCCTCAAACTGTGGTTTGATCAGGCAGACAATCTCTCCGTCCTGCGTCAAAAGTTCCCGGACCGGTCTCAAAACTTTGGTAAGGGAGATAAAGGAAACATCGATAGAAGAAAACTGCGGCACATCCTGCAGATCCGGCGGCGTCACATAGCGGATATTTGTCTTTTCCATGCAGACCACTCTTGGATCATTGCGCAGCTTCCAGTCCAACTGCCCGTGGCCTACATCCACCGAATATACTTTGACTGCTCCATTTTGCAGCATGCAGTCTGTGAAACCTCCGGTGGAAGCTCCCACATCCATACAGATCTTATTTTCCAGCTTAACGCCAAAGCACTGCATCGCTTTTTCCAGCTTCAGCCCGCCGCGGCTCACATATTTCAGAGTGTTTCCTCTGACTTCGATAGGCACCTCGCTGTCAAACATCGTGCCGGCTTTGTCCTCTTTCTGTCCATCCACGTAGACCTGCCCGGCCATGATCACTGCCTTGGCTTTTTCCCTGGAAATCCCCTGGTTACAAGAAGTATATCTAATCTTTCTTTCATTTCCCATCCTCGTATCGTTATCTATTCGGAGCAGATTCCAGCGTCCTCTCTTAACATTCCCGCATACTCGGCTATGATCAGTTCAAACACGGAATCCGCATCCACACAGATCTCACGCTTGAGGACATCCACATTTCCATGCTCTATATAATCATCCGGCAGGGTCACATTGATCGTCCGGATATTGCTCCCGGTGTCATTGATGTACTCCAGCACGCGGTCACCGAAGCCTCCGCTCCTTACATTCTCCTCCATGGTCACCAGAAGCCGATGTTCTTTTATCATCTGCGCCAGCAATTCCTCGTCAATGGGCTTTACAAAACGCGCGTTAATCAGAGAACAGCTGTAACCCAGTTCCCGCAGTCTTTCTCTCACTTCCACTGCCACCGGTATCATACTTCCCACTGCCAGCAGCGCAATTTCCCGTTCATCATACAAAATCTCCGATCTGCCGTAAAATACCGGCGCCCGAAAATCCTCCAGCCCGTCATACGCTTCTCCTCTGGGATAACGGATGGCAATAGGACCATCATAGGACAGAGCAAATTTCATCATATCAGAAAGCTCCCACTTATTTTTCGGGGCCATAACGCACAGATTCGGTATGCTGGATAAGTAGGACAGATCAAAAATACCCTGATGAGTCTCACCGTCGCTTCCCACCAGTCCTGCCCGGTCAATGGCAAAGATCACATGGAGCTTCTGCAGACAGACATCATGAACGATCTGGTCATAGGCCCGCTGCAAAAAGGATGAATACACCGCCACCACCGGTTTTAATCCTCCCACAGCCATCCCTGCGGCAAAGGTCACCGCGTGTTCCTCCGCAATACCCACATCAAAGAACCGTTCCGGATACATATTACGGAACCGTTTCAGTCCCGTACCGTCCGGCATAGCGGCTGTCACCGCCACCAGCTCCGGGTCAAGGCCGCCCAGTTTACACATG
>CADCMM010000132.1 GCA_902802515.1 uncultured Lachnospiraceae bacterium | reverse complement strand
AGCAGCAGATCATTCAGTTCCCTTAGATCCCATTCTTCGTTTTGCTGATCGTCCGCAATACAAAGATCCACCGTATTGTCGATGGTTTCCGTGATCATGCGGAAAATAGCCTCCCTCATGCTCTCGCCGTTAAGCACTTTGCGGCGTTCTTCATAGATGATCTCCCTCTGGTCGTTATTTACCTGGTCGTACTCCAGAAGATTCTTACGGATACCGAAGTTATTGCTCTCAATCTTCTTCTGGGCCCGCTCAATCGCGGAGGAAAGCATCTTGTGTTCAATCTGCTCGTTCTCCTGAACGCCCAGAGATTTAAATACACTCATCATCTTATCTGAGCCAAACAAACGCATCAGATCATCTTCCAGTGAGATGTAGAACCTGGATTCACCCGGATCTCCCTGACGACCGGAACGACCTCGCAGCTGATTATCAATACGCCTGGACTCATGGCGCTCCGTACCGATGATCTTCAGACCGCCGGCCGCTCTGGCTTCATCATCCAGCTTGATATCTGTACCACGGCCTGCCATGTTGGTAGCGATGGTAACCGCCCCGTGTACGCCGGCCTCGGCCACGATCTCGGCTTCCAGTTCATGGAACTTCGCGTTCAACACTTTATGCTGGATACCTTCCCTTCGCAGCATACCGGAAAGCAGCTCGGACACCTCAATAGTAATGGTACCCACCAGCACCGGCTGTCCTGTAGCATGGGCCTCTTTGACAGCCTCCACCACCGCGCGGTATTTCTCTTTTTTCGTCATGTAAACCGCGTCATCCAGATCTTTTCTCATCACCGGACGGTTGGTCGGGATCTCAATAACGTCCATTCCATAAATATCCCGGAACTCCTGCTCCTCGGTGAGGGCCGTACCGGTCATGCCGGCTTTCTTTTTGTATTTATTAAAGAAGTTCTGGAATGTAATCGTAGCCAGAGTCTTGCTCTCGCGTTTTACCTTCACATGCTCCTTCGCCTCGATTGCCTGATGCAGGCCATCAGAATAGCGGCGTCCCGGCATGATACGTCCGGTAAACTCGTCCACGATCAGGACCTCGTCATCCTTCACCACATAATCCTGGTCACGGAACATCAGGTTGTGGGCCCGCAGCGCCAGAATAATGTTGTTCTGGATCTCAATATTCTCCGCATCAGAAAGATTCTCGATCTGAAAGAATTTCTCTACTTTCTTAATACCGTCCGCCGTCAAAGTGACGATCTTGTCCTTCTCATTTACGATGAAGTCGCCGGTCTCTGTGATCTCTTCCCCCATGATGGCAGTCATCTTCGTCACTTCACCGCTGGCTTCTCCACGCTGCATCTGTCTTGCCAGGATATCGCATACTTCATACAGCTTGGTTGATTTGCCGCTCTGGCCGGAAATGATCAGAGGGGTTCTTGCCTCATCGATCAACACCGAGTCCACCTCATCGATGATGGCATAGACCAGGTCGCGCTGTACCAGCTGCTCTTTGTAGATTACCATGTTGTCTCTCAGGTAATCAAAACCGAGTTCGTTGTTTGTGATATAAGTAATGTCGCAGGAATACTGCTTTCTTCTCTCATCATTGTCCATAGAGTTCAGAACGACGCCTACCGTCAGTCCCAGAAACTCATGAACCTTTCCCATCCACTCCGCGTCACGCTTTGCCAGATAATCATTTACCGTGACAATATGAACGCCTTCACCGGTCAGGGCGTTAAGGTAAGCCGGCAATGTGGAGACCAGGGTTTTACCTTCCCCTGTCTTCATCTCTGCGATACGTCCCTGATGAAGAATAATACCGCCGATCAGCTGAACCTGATAGTGCTCCATATCCAGCACGCGCTTCGCAGCCTCCCGCACGGTGGCATAGGCCTCCGGCAGCAGAGAATCCAGTGTTTCTCCCTGGGCGTACCTTTCTTTATATTCCGCCGTCTTATCCCTCAGCTGCTCGTTCGAGAGCGCCTGCATCTGAGGTCTCAGGCTCTCAATTTTTTCCACCAGAGGCATAATTCGCTTTAATTCCCTCTGGCTGTGAGTGCCAAATACTTTTTCAACAAGTTTCATTTTCATTCTCCTAATTTCGTTTTTGATACTACAGTCTTTCCTATTGTAACACTTCCGGCCGATAAAGACAATGTGTTTTTTTGTTCGATGAATATGTATAAAGGGATCGCTGCACCAGCCATTTCCCGATAGCACTATAGTTTTCAGAAATCTATAGCCATACAGGATATGCATACTGTGCAGCGATCCCTTTTCATGTTTTCATTTACAGAACAGTTTTTTGTTACTTTTTAGGAACATTCACGGAGGTGGAAACAGTTCCTGTGCTGTCTTTGATTATAA
>CADCMM010000131.1 GCA_902802515.1 uncultured Lachnospiraceae bacterium | reverse complement strand
TTGCAGGCATTGTTCTTTATACAAGTGAGTATGCACCAGCGGCTAAGTTTTACGAAAAGAACGGATTTAAGTTATCAAATGGAACAATATGTATGTATTTTGAATAATTGAAAGGTTATTTATAGAACCACTTTTAGTTTGTCAGAACGACAACTTCCAGTATATAGGGATGAAAGATATGATCGATATTACTTTCGATTTCAGGTCAGATGCAAGAGGCAAGGATCCCGATGCCTATAGCCCGACGCTTAATGCGTATCACAGGATCCTGTGGAGCAAGGAACTTCCCAACGGCGAGGTGATGGAACTTCAATCAGGGAGAGCTCCTTATGCTCTGAAATGGAAAGACTTCTGGTTTTCAAGTGACACAATCATAGTAGAAATGACCCATTTGAAAAATAAAAAGATGATCGACCAGGTGAGAGAGCGGTACAGTGATTTTGATGTGTATATTGAACATCTGTTGCACAGGTCATATACAATCGGCAGCATGGTCATCTTTCCGGTCCATGTGAACAGCATGAACCAGAGAAAGGGAACTAATTTACGCATTGCTGACCGCTGGGACCTTACGCTCGAGTGCATCCGCAGGCATTACGCCGGTGAGGAGAGTCCTCTTTCAAAGGTAATCGAAAGCGATAAAGCCTTTTATGATCTGTTTGTGGACTTCAAAGGCTATGTGGATTTTTTCTTTATGCAGGACTGCGTTTCGGATGATTACTCTTCGGTCGATATATGGATGGGAGACGCATCCTTCAAGAAAAATGGACTGCCAGAAACGGTAGAAGACTACTTCAGGTTCCTCGTCAGGGAACATATCTTTTTGGACAAAAGAAACAAAAGGATTCAGGAATATTGCATAGAGCATGACCTTTAATCCAATGCTGCCAGATGGAGTACCCACGGGTGACTTTGGGTTTAGCATTACTAAACAGAACCATGAGTAGTAAAACACCCCGATTTCTACTACGATTTTACTACGTTTGACGTCCTCGATTTGCCTCAATTTGCCACGATTTGCCATTTCGGCCTATATTTTTGGATAGTATGTGCCTGCACAGAGCCCTGCGCAAAGTGCGGCAAAACGCGGCAGATCGTGCCCTTACAGGAAGGAAAACCAATATGATTAAAGTGCTTTTTATTTGCCACGGCAGGGTATTCCCTTCTGCCTGAGGCCCTTGTATTTACTGGACTTCCGGGGAATGCAGGCGGGAAATTGGGACACTTTTGGGACAGTTGATAGTCGTGATATAGCTCAAAACCGGGATATTCACTTCTGACAGGGAGGGGATGTTCCGGTTTTTCAGGCTTTGTTGTTGGATGTTGAAGAATCGTCAGGCGGCGCAGCTTGAGTCTTATATGTCATTACGATTGACAAGGTGTATATGATTATCATATAATAATCGTATATGGAGGTGATAAGATGAACGCAATCAGAGAATTGAGAAAAACGACAAATATGAGTCAGAGCAGATTTGCAACATACCTGGGAATCCCGGTTGCCAATATCCAGCATTGGGAGCAGGGAGTATCTTCTCCTCCTAATTACCTGGTATCCCTGATTTCACGTGTTATGAGATCCGACGGATATATACAAAATGAATTGAGACCAGAGCAGATTGATGCAATCCGGCAGATGCAGGCAACACTTGCTATAGAGGATCTGTTACTGTCGGATTCTGAGATATCAGGAATTGCAGATGTAGTTACCGGGACAATATCCAGAGAAGAGTTTCAACGCAAACTGAAGGAGAATTACAGCAGGGATGGGAAGCATAGATAAGTATGTTTATCCAGGATCAGATATTCTGATCAATAAATTCGACTGTCATAATAAAGCAGAACTGGAAAAACTTGAAGCACTTTCAACAGGTGCGAACCTTGCCTGGCTTCAGCTTCATCCAATTCGAGGGGAATTTGACTTTCAACACCTAAAAGATATCCATTATTTTATCTTTCAGGATGTTTATGACTGGGCCGGACAGGTTAGAACTATTGATATCGGAAAGAACAATCTCTTTTGCAGGACACAGTTCATTGATTCATACGCGGATAGTATTTTTTCATGCTTTTTCATGGACTGCTATGAGTGCAGGGAGGATAAAAGTAATTTCATCACAGCACTTACAAAACATTATGCGGATATGAACGCACTTCATCCCTTTCGAGAAGGAAACGGGAGGGCGCAAAGAGAGTTTGCAAGAGAGTTGTGCATGGAATGTGGATACGTATTAGATTTGACTGAAACTACACATCAGGAAATGCTTGATGCAAGCATAGCTTCCTTCAATAGAGGTGATAACACTGGCTTTATATCCATTTTTTCTCGTGT
>CADCMM010000130.1 GCA_902802515.1 uncultured Lachnospiraceae bacterium | reverse complement strand
ATTCACAGCCTGTTTGAAATCGGGTTCTGGCTTGTTATGCTTGCATGGACAAGACAGGTTCTGATTTCAAACAATGCCTGCGAAGCAGGAACCTCCCCCACAACCTCAGACATAAGCATCGTAAGACGCGGCAGACGTGCGCAGCACGGATGGTCTGAGGTCTGTTGGCGGAGGGGCCGTGAATAGTAACCCTGATTTATTCTTTTTTCGCAGAAATTTCATTTTCCCCCAGAAGCTTATACAGGATCTCGTATAGCGTTACCGCTTCCTTGGGAGTCAGATTTAAGCATCCCGCCATGCGCACTGGAACTGCCAATGCCCGCTCTTTTAGCTGTTCTCCTTCTTCTGTAAGGCTCACTATCAGATTCCTTTCATCCTCCCTGGAGCGTTTTCTCGAAACAAGTCCCTTGCTCTCCAGCTTTTTCAGCAGCGGAGTCAGTGTTCCAGAATCCAGATACAATCGCTTTCCCAGTTCTTTTACATTCACTTCCCGCTGTTCCCACATCACCATCATGGCAATATATTGGGTATAAGTGAGATCAATCTCGTCCAAAAATGGTTTGTACCGCTTGATGATCTCCCGAGAGCAGGCATACAGCGGAAAACAGAGCTGATTCTCGATTTTCAGCGCGTCGTACTTGTGATCATCCATGAAGTCAACCTGCCTGCTGTTCATTGTAGGCGGCTCTCACTGCCTTTGCCAGCTGGTCAGCACAGGAAGTGGGTCTGCGGCCGCAGCGGTTTCCTGCCAGTTTGCTCTCGATCTGCTCCACAGTAAAACCGTCCACCAGCTTGGAGATTGCTTTCAGATTTCCATCACAGCCTCCCATGAACGAAATATTGCTGATTACATTCCCCTCAATATCAAAACTGATCACCTGAGAGCATGTATTTTCCGTCTTATAATTATATCGCATTATAATACCTCCTCAATTTTCTCCTGAACCTTTTTCAGATCGGCCGTGGGTTCAAAGCGGGCTGCAATATTTCCTTCCCGGTCGATCAGGAACTTTGTAAAGTTCCATTTAATGTTTCCATTATTTTTATAATCCTTATCCATCTTTTTTGCAACCCCCGCCATCATTAAAGCCATGGGAGATTTGCCAAAGCCCTCAAATTTTGTATTGGCCGTCAGCCACTGATACAGCGGGATCGCATTCTCTCCGTTGACATCAATCTTAGAAAACTGCGGGAACGTGATTCCGAAACGGCCGGTGCAAAAATCATGGATCTCTTCATCACTGCCTGGGGCCTGGGACGCAAACTGGTTGCAGGGGAAATCCAGGATCTCCAGGCCATCCTTCTGATGTGCCTCATAAATATCCTGCAATTCATCATACTGCGGAGTAAAGCCGCACCCCGTGGCCGTGTTCACAATCAACAATACCTTCCCTCTGTAACTCTCCAGGGAAATCTCTGTTCCATCCTGTGCCTTCACTTTAAAATCATATATGCTCATTTTCAAACTCCTTTCCAGACCGATATTCTGTTTTTATTATTGATTTTTATAAATTTAATTGTACTCAACTCTAGCTTTTTCCTCCTGCTCGTGCTATACTCATGAACATTGCGAAGCCCTCAAAAATAAGGTCTTTTCGGGCTTGCCGCCGATTCCCGGCGTTAAATGAAACGAGTGTTCGAGACCTTCCACTCGTAAAACAAAACTTTGTTTCCAATCGCTTTATCAGGCTTCATCAAGTGTTAAAAAGCCTTTAAATTAAGCATTTTCACGGCTCTTGTTTTTCATCAGTCTTTATCTGTTTTCGTCCAAAATGTCACAAATCTGTCACAAGAATATACTTCCTATTTTCTTATTTCCAGCTTCGGGACTCGTGATCCCAATTTGCTGCATATTTCGTATCACTGTTAATACTTTCAACTATCGGAAGCAGTAACGCCCGCAGCAGATCTCCCACATCACCAAGTTCTGCATTTACCAGTGCTCTCTTCTTTTTCAGAAATGACTTCCATCTGCTCTGATGAATTTCGCTTTCAATAAAATCATCCTTAAAAGCAAAGATATCATCGAATCCTGTTCTTCTATGTTCAAATGTCTCCCGGATTGCTTCTTTCAGCTCTGCACCATCAAGTTCATACCTGTCAGCCAGTATGTAGATATCATAAAAGTCTTTATATCTGCTGTTGGCATCTCCCAGAAAAACAATTGCCTCAAACTTCTCAGAAATCACTGAATAAATCGAGTACGCATATATCTCCGGCACTTCCATATCAAGCAGCACCGGAAACTCCATTTTCACCCTATCCGGATAAATCACATCACCGAATCCGATATCTATAGAAACCGGAACCCTGGTTCTATCCAGATAAGCCATAATAGAAACATTCACCCCCTGATATTCCTTGAATTCTGTTATATTTTTTACATCAAGCGTGTCCATGTCATAACGCAGTGCATCGTCACATTCGATGGAGAATATGTGTTCAAATACCTTCTTCATATCTTCCACATTGTTCGGCATATTCTTTGCCAGCAGATCAATATCTCTTGTAGCTCTGGCAAATTCTCCGTCAAACAGAGCATACAGGAAAATACCACCCTTAAGAGTAAATCGCTCCACATATTCTGACATCGACAGTCTATACACAGTTCTTTCCAGCCCATACGCCGTCAATGCTTCCTGCATCGTCTTTCCGCTTGTAGCCGCCTGATTCTTCAGCCTGTCTTTTATCGATTTTGCACTTATCATACGAGCACCTCCAGATATCGTCTCATTGTCTTATCGCATTTCATCAGCTCTGCATATTTCAGAAGCCGATTCAGGTTACGGTCTTTCCTTTGCAGATAGGTCACAAGGATCTCCTTCGTTTCTTCTATCCCGATCTTCTCTCTGTAAAAAACAATATCAACGACGGTTTTTTCTATATCGTAGATCTGAAACTCATTCTTACCCTCCTTGACTATCATAACCCCCAGCTCATACCGGGCATCCGTATAATGATGAACATTCATCTGTGGCCAATCCGGAATGGTAGAGACCTTGGCCTTACGGGGAATAGCCACATCAACAGCATCCGGAATATACTTTGTCAGATTATAATAAACTGCCGCACTGAGAAGACAGATTACTCCTTTCGGGGCATAAGCCTCTGTATAATAGAAATCCGATTCCTCACCGCAATACTCTGTATTCTCATAAAAATTTTTATTCAGTTTTATAAGTTTTCCTTCTTCAACCAGCTTACTGACCTTATACTGCGAAAAGCCCTTATTTTTCAGCTCCTGCATGGAAAAGAGCTTCTGATCTTCGGGAAGAATTGCTCTATTATCCATCTTTTTCACCTCGATTCAAAAATTTATTTATTTTCGGCACTTTATATTTTTGCCGATTTTCAATTAAATAATATGACCATATCGGCTATCTGTCAATCAAAATCTCTTTTTTCTTTTCAACGAAAAGTCCATGTTCCACTTTATATTTCAATTCTGCTATCTGCTTTTGGACATCGCCTATCGTCGCCCCTCGCTTATCTGTAGCCACAACGATCACCTCTCTTTCCCTGTAAGCGCCTGTACGACGCTCACACAAGCCATAAAGCCAGACCTGAAAGCAATATCTTCACATTTACACATCAGGTCAGATAAATCCGTCTGTATGCGCGTTTTATCCGGTTTTGAATATTGCAGTATTTTGTCCGCTATCCTGTCGGACAGTTCCAAAAGTTCCGGGCTGTCAGTCTGTAAAAAATCCGTATAGGCAGCATCCAGAATCATTTCTAATGTCTGTTTTGTGTTTGCCATTTCATTCATCGCATGATCCTCCAGTAAGAGTATAATTATCGTTGGCAATAAATAAGGGAAGCAGAAAATTCCCACTTCCCAATCATACAGTTTTTCTTTATGATGTTAGTTGTCTAGAAA
>CADCMM010000129.1 GCA_902802515.1 uncultured Lachnospiraceae bacterium | reverse complement strand
GCGGTGCAGACCGAGGCTCATCATTATCGGATGTTTGTGCGGCTTAAGGAGTTGGATGATCCGAGGCCACATTATGAAGATTGCATTTCCGCCCGGCAGATGGAAGCAGACTGGGAGCAGGGCATCATGTTCTGCGAAATAGAGCCAAAGCATCAGGTGCTTGCTCTGCTGGGAGATCACTTTTCTGATCGCTTTCCGGGAATGAATTTTATGATATACGACCGCACGCATCGGGAATGTCTGGTACACCGCGCCCGTATGCGCTGGGTTATCCTGCAGGATGTGACGCTGGAGGAAGAAATGGTTCATCGGTATTCTGAGAAAGAGCGGGAGTACGCCAGGCTTTGGAAAGGCTTTGTCAACAGCATTGCCATCGAAGAACGAAAGAATCCCCGCTGTCAGATGAATTTTATGCCGAAGAAATACTGGAAATATATGACAGAATTTATGGAGTAGGGCATACATATAATAATCCGGTCCGGTAAATACTATGAATGTGGCACTATCACGAAATGTGGAAAGGCGCCATGAAAACAGTATAATTTGCCCGATGGAGGTACTGACGATGTCAGAGAAAAAGATCAGATTAAATGCGATGGATGAGGTGAAAGATTTTATTGATGCAGCCGGAAAGTGTAATTATGATGTGGATGTTTCCTGCAACCGAACGGTGATAGACGGAAAGTCCCTGATGGGGGTGCTGAGCATGGATCTGACGAAGGAACTGACAGTAAAATATTCCGAGGAGGATGCGCATTTTTCGGATGTTTTGGATAAGTATTCGGTGTCGTGAGAAGCAAGTAGATTACAGATGGTAAAATTTGCAAAATTGGGAATTGCATAAAGGGCATTTGAATTATTATTTGAATAAATCAGTGTGGCAAAAAGTGTGACAGATTTTTTATAAATTCTGGTCACACTTTTTGTTTGGATTTTACTGACAAAGAGACATAAAATTGCTAAAATTTTTTTATATATATGAAAATTTAGAGGGAGAATAGAGGCATGTCCAGATTTTCAGATTATCTCAGGCAATTGATTGAGGAGAGGGGGGAACCTATCTCTCAAATTGCTAAGAAAGCTGGTTTGGAGAGAACATCCATTCACAAAGCACTCAATGATGAAAGAATACTTCCCTATATTTCGGTAAAGAAGCTGGAGCGATATTTTCAACTATCGCTGTCCCAGATCCGGGAACTCAATCGGTATTATGACATGCTATTGCAGGGAGAGGATCGCTACCGGATATGGGAAGAAATCTGTGAAGTTTTGGGCGATCTTGTGCAGCTTCATTATATTTCTGCAAAGAAACAGAATCAGCCTGACGAGAAGGAGGGAATAGAGGCGGAACTATTGCAGTCTCAGGTGTGTCGAGGTCGCTATCACGTAAATGCTTTGATCCACGCTGTGTTTCACTGCGAAGTGAAGCAAAATTCGGAGATCAGCATGTATTTGCCATCAGAGGAGACTATCAGCCAGGAACTGATTTCTTTCTGGCAGAAGGGCAGGCAGTTTACAGTACACCAGATCGTGACCTTCTTACCGGAGCGTCTGGGCATCGACGGTGAGCTGCAGAATATCATCTGGCTGAGAAAATTACTTCCGATATCGTTCATTTCCCGCGGCCAATATTTTGCATGGTATTATTTTAATGATGCGGAGCAGACTAATTCGTTGCAGCCGCTTCCCTACTATATTATTATCGGTCGGTATCTGATCCTTTTGGACAGAACATTAAGTGTTGCGCAGGTTCAGACAAATCCGGAGATAATCGATCTGTATCAAAAGTATTTCAAACAATTGACAGAAGAATGTCAGCCGTTCAATTCTTATAGCAGCGATGTACTGCACATATTGCAGGATAGCATAGACAACACCAGCGAGGACGGGCTTTATAACATTATGGCTCAGCCATGTCTTGGGCATTATTATACAGGGCAGATTGTGGAAAAATACATACGTCATGAAATCCCGCAAAGGGAAATGGTAATTGAAAAAGGGATACAGCGGTTTGAACGACTGGTCAACCTGAAATCTCACTACTATATAATGTTTGATGAAAGCGGACTGCGGCAATTTACGGCAGATGGGATTGTTCTCGAAATGCCATTGGAATTTGTGAAACCGATGGAACCAGAAGACAGAGTGCAAATGCTCCGGTCGTTATACCGTGATATTGAGAGTGGGGCGATCAACGGCTGCATTGTAGATCAGGAGAAGCTGCAGATACCGCCTTTCCTCAGCATTGTGTGCGACCCAAAGTACGGTCTTCACATCTACGCGATACAGGGTTACATTGACGGAGACTATGCATGCAATCTGCACATACAGGAACCGGGGATCGGAGCCGCATTTAC
>CADCMM010000128.1 GCA_902802515.1 uncultured Lachnospiraceae bacterium | reverse complement strand
TAGTAAATACGGTATTATTTTGTGGAAAAGGAAAGTATAAAGGAGAGCCCATGGTATGATTAAAGAAAATTGGAGCGCCATACTGGGACATATAAAAACTTTACTTGTTCGCAAAAACACCTTTACTTTTTTGTCTAAATCGGGCATAATAAGTAAAGGAAGAGGGTGAACACAATGATTTCATATTCAGGACTTCTTAATAAGCTGAATGAGAAGGGGCTTACCAAAACCTCCCTCACCACAGCACTTGGCATATCCTCTCGTACTATCGCAAAAATTGGACGCGGGGAGAAGATCGCTGACCATGTGTTAGAAAAAATAGCATCGTTTCTCTGCTGCTCCACCGGAGAACTCTGTCAGACCGTTTCCGATAACGCCCTGCTGCAGACGCTGCGCGATGAAAAAAGCATCCGTATGCCCGGAGGTCTGTATCATGAACTGCAGGTGCGTATGACTTACAATTCCAACCACATCGAGGGAAGTAAACTTAGCGAAGAACAGACGCGACTGATTTTCGAGACCAATACCGTTGACGTTGGCGAGGGCATCCCCGTTGATGATATTATAGAAACGGTCAACCATTTCCGCGCCATCGATTATGTGATTGACACAGCGGAAGAAGCGCTCACGGAGGAGATCATAAAAGAATTGCACCGCATTCTGAAACAGAGCACGAAGGACTCGACTCTTGCATGGTTTGCTGTAGGCGACTACAAGAAAAGAGCCAATGTTGTCGGCGGTCGTGAAACCGCGAAGCCGAAGGACGTTTCTGCTCGAATGAAAGCCCTGCTTTCGGAATACGAAAGGCTTGATGCAGTCACAATCAACGATATTATCCGTTTCCATTATGAGTTTGAACGAATCCATCCGTTCCAGGACGGCAACGGAAGAGTTGGCAGACTGATTGCACTAAAGGAATGTCTGCGCTTCGGTATCGTTCCATTTATCATTGAAGACTCCAAAAAAGTGTTTTATTACAGAGGGCTATCTGAATGGGAACATGAGAAAGGCTATCTGACAGATACCTGCCTTGATGGACAGGACACATTCAGAAAATTGCTGTTCATGCTCGCAGGATGATGAGATTATCGGATATGCCATGTTTTCACGGTTCCACATTGAGGGCAAGTATGAGGGCGAAATTCTCCTTTTATCGCCCGCTGCTGTGAAATGGATCTGAAATCCGGCGACAAAATAGGAATTATTTCCTATTTTGTCGCCGGATTCTTTGATATACTTCAGACATAGAGGAGGTGCTGATATGAGCAAAAAATGGAAAGTAATTTTGGACTGTGATGTTGGACATGATGATGCGATCGCGCTGATGCTTGGGGCGGCACATCTGGATATAGAGCTTGTTGGGATCGTTGCCGTGGCCGGGAACCAGGTGCTGGAGAAGACCCTGAAGAATACGCTTCATGTCGTACAGCATCTGGGACTGGATATACCGGTATATGCAGGGATGTCCTGCCCGATGGTGCGAGATCAGACCGTTGCCGGTGAGATCCATGGCGAGAGCGGACTGGATGGACCGGTATTTGACGAACTGAAAATTTCTGCACAGGAAGAACACGGCGTGAACTATATCATCCGTACGATCCTGGAATCAAAGGAAAAGATCACCCTGGTTCCCGTTGGACCGATGACGGACATTGGAATGGCACTGCGGATGAGACCGGAGATCCGGGAGAACATCGAGCGTATCGTTCTGATGGGAGGCGCGTATGGTCTGGGAAATTACACGCCGGCAGCGGAGTTTAATTTTCTGGCGGATCCTGAGGCAGCGCATATTGTCTTTACCTCCGGAGTACCTGTGGTGATGATGGGACTGGATCTGACCAACCAGGCTCTGGCGGACAGGAGCATCATCGATCGGATGGAAGGAATTGGGAACAAGGCAGGAAAGCTGTTTGGAGATATGATGAGGTTTACGCTTGAATCACAACGACTTTTCGGGCTGGAGGCAGGACCGGTTCACGATGTCACCGCTATGGCCTACACGGTGCACCCGGATCTGTTTGAGGTAAAACCGGCTTATGTGGAGATCTGCCTGGATAAGGGAAACTGCTATGGGAGAAGCGTCGTGGATTTTTACGGAATCTGCGGGAAAGAGCCGAATGCACTGGTAGGAACCGGACTGGACAAGGGAGCGTTCTGGGATTTTCTGGAAGAAAATCTGAGGATGCTGCCATAAGAAATCATGGCGACAATGAAATAATCTTCCTTGGGAACTACTGTAGCTGTCTGGACAGACCCTTCAGCGCGTCTTTGTCGGTAATGGTATAGATCAGTCCGTTTTTGTTCAGAAACCCGCGCTCTACAAATCGGTTCATCACCGTTTCGATATGGCGGTAGGAGACGCCGAGACTCTC
>CADCMM010000127.1 GCA_902802515.1 uncultured Lachnospiraceae bacterium | reverse complement strand
AGAAGTCTGCGTTAGGTTCCGATACGGCACGATCGGGAAGGTGTTTTCACCGAAATCAAAGTGCGGTTAGCACCTCCCACAATGTGCCGTCTGACAATCTCAGAAGAAAGAGCCGGAGGAATGGACATTTCTCTGTATCTGGTACGAAAATAGAGGATTTTGGGTACACGAAGTAAAATGTCTTGGTATTTCGTTCTACATGGCCTTGTGTATACCCATCCATCTACGGCAGCGAACCTCCCGTGTCTACCAGGATCATCCAACCATTTCTGATCGGGTCCTAACTTCTCTCGTCCCGCCTGTCCATAACCAGGGTGTCAGCTCAGCTCCTTTACAGGGTCATGCCCTCTGGAATAAATTCCTGCCGACTACTGGCTCATTCTTTGTATGTTTTATTACTGACTTCTTCCTGTAACAGCACTTTTCAGTGGACGTTTTCCTGTTACATTCCGTTTTTCAGCTGTCGTGGCTGATCTCAACACTCTGATCTCCACCTTAAGTGCTCAGACCAGCCACGAGTCACTGTGTTTTCCTGTTGCTTTATGCCGCCACTGCGATTTCCGGTCTTACGATATCCTGAAGCATCTTCTGACCATCATAATCATTGCCCTTGGTCAGAATCATGTAGAAGATCCTGATCAGCTTACACGCAATCGCTATGACTGACTGCATCTTTTTCAGAGGATTTTTCGTCCTTGTCAGATAGTATTCGTGTATCGACTTAAACTCCGGATTTTTCCCGATTACCGAGATTGCCGCTTCATATAATGCATATCTCAGGCGTTTTCTTCCTCTGTGGCTGATGCGACTCTCACCGTTGTGTTTTCCTGAATCATTTGAAACAATGGCATATCCTGCCAGTTTCTGCAGCTGCTTTGGGTTATCAAAACGACGAATGTCACCCACCTCGGCTACAAAACAACTTACGGTTTTTATTCCTACTCCATTGATTTCAAGCAGTTTATCAATATATGGAATCTCTGATAGCTTTTTCTCTATCTCCACCATCAGTTCATCCATTCGTTTGCTGTATACTTCATAATCCGCAAGAAGCATTCTGATCTCAATTCTGGCACTTCCCGGAGCTTCCGTATTTCCGATGCTGCGCTCTGCAACCTCTACCAGGGTCTTTGCCCTCTTCAGACCGGCGCCTTTCAGCTTTGCATCTCTCCATATCTGATTTACTCCATCCACTCCCAGCGCCTTGATATCAGCCGGAAGCGGTGCCTTTTTTATCACCATCATCCCGCTTTTGGCATCCGGTTTCTTATAAACGTCTTTCATTTCCGGAAAATAGATACTGAACCAGCGGGCAATTCGGTTTTTGATTCTTGAAATCTCTTCCTGTGTCTGGATACGAAGGTTAGACAGACTTCTGATCTCTGCATAGATTCCTGTCGGAATATATGGATATGAGAACCTTCCTTCATTTACCAGAGCCGCAATCGTCTTTGGATCCTTACGGTCATTCTTATTCGGATTGTTGTCATCCAGTTCTTTGGATTTCTTAACATGATGCGGATTCACATGCACCGGCTTCATTCCCTGTTCCTGCAGGTACGCTCCAAGGTTTAACCAGTAATGACCGGTAGGCTCCATTCCTGGAATTACCGTATTTTTACCATGCTTCTCTGCAATTTCGTTCACCCATAAGCTGAATGCTTTAAATCCTTCGTCATCGTTATTGAAAGAGAATGGCTTCTTTGAGTACTCGTAGTTTCGCCAGTCAAAGGCCCTTGCGTAATGAGTTTCACTTCCAATATCAATACCAACGATTAATGTTTTTTCCGTAATAGATTTGATTTTTGCGTTCTGTGTGTTAGAATTCATTGTAGATACCTCTCTGTTTAATAAGATTTTTTACTAACCGCTCAAAGTCAGTAATCTTATTTTACTCTGAGGTATTTTTTTCTCAACCTTCTTTCTCGGAATTCCTTATACTTGAATTATACAAGAAGCTCCTTTTATCACCAAATCGCAAAACCTTATTTTATCCCTGTATAATTATAGTTTTTCTTTTTCCATGAGTCGATAAAACTGCCATAAAAAAAATTGCCACCTGGGCTGCCACCCGCAAATGTCGAAAAGGTCTCGTTACCCGCGTAACAATGAAAAATTCACATATCAAAACAGGATGCCTGCGTCTCCGGCAGCACCGTATTGTACGGCGCCGGCAGAGATACATATGCATCCTGTCTCGTTTTTTCTATAAAGCCTTTTGCTTTTCTAAAAGATGTGAAAGCAAAGTGGTCTGCTTTTCTAAGGGCACGCTGTTCAGCCCACCGTTTCCCTGATTTCATCCTTCAACGCTTCAATTAATGAATCGATTTTTCTGTCAACATCCGGCGGAGACATTTGCCGGTATTTATCGTTGAACTCTACATACTTCAACATTAGTTCGATCATGCCCGGTTCTTTCAGATCAATGC
>CADCMM010000126.1 GCA_902802515.1 uncultured Lachnospiraceae bacterium | reverse complement strand
TCTTATAGAAAACTGTCTGAACTAAGTTTGTTCCGGGTTCATGAACCTTGCTAGCTTCATTTACCCTTTTTACTGTTTTTAAAGGTCAGTTCCTTAAAATCAACTCGTGGAACTTTGTTCCACTCGTTTACGCGATACTCGTCGAATGACATGCAAGCATGTCGCTCTCCTCGTGTTTCGCGAAAACTTTTAGAATTTTTCAAGGTTGTTTCACTGTTCAGTTATCAATGTACTTTGTTGTTCATCTCTCAGACGCAACTTTGATAGAATATCACGTTCAAGAAAGTTTGTCAACAACTTTTTTTCATTTTTTTGAATAGATCTGGAAAAATAAAAAACGGAGAAAGAGGGATTTGAACCCTCGCGCCGCGTGAACGACCTACACCCTTAGCAGGGGCGCCTCTTCAGCCTCTTGAGTATTTCTCCATGTTCTGAATTCTCTAAAACTCTATTCAATTCTGTGCATCCTTACAAGACGCATTTATTATTATAGCGATATCCCGACGCTTTGTCAATTATTTTTTGAATCTTCAAAGGTTTTTTCTTCATCTTTTAATTTTATCGTCTTCCCGCCCTCTCCTTCTGCTATATTGAGCGTTTCCCTTACCACATAAAGCGGCGTACGATTAATGGTCATAATCAATTTTCCTACATATTCCCCGATAACCCCCATCATTAAGAAGCATATTCCGGAAACGATAAGGATAATGCACATCAGCGACGACCAGCCGACCTGAATCGTAGGATCCATCAATTTTCTGATCAGAACCACCAGCGCTGCCACAAATCCTGTCAGGGAGAAGGCAACGCCAAATACGGTCGAAATTTTCAGCGGGATCGTAGAATAATTCATAAAGGACATAAAAAGTTTCAGTCCTTTTCGGAAGGTATAGTTTGACTGCCCCACTTCTCTCTCGAAATGCTCCACCTCGATATCCGCCATATTCCTTGTAGTTCTGGCAAACAGCAGCTGGATAAAGGCGTCGTTTCCCTGATAATTTTTGATCTCCTCTATCACATATCTGCGAGCCAGCCAAAAACTGCTCATCTCAATGTCTTTCGGCCGATCCACCAGGTGAAACAGCAAAAACTGGCTGACCGCTCCGGTAAAATTTTTAAAAGCGCTGAACTTCCGCTCCTTGTAAACGCCAAAAACCACGTCATAGCCTTCCTCAGCTTTTTTTAGAAACTGCTGGATCTGCGCAGGATGGTTCTGAAGATCATCATCCATTCCCATCACCAGATCTCCGTGAACATACTGAAGTCCTGCCATAATCGCGGCATGCTGGCCGAAATTTTTAGCCAGATTGACCCCTCTGACATTGGAATACTTTTTCGCTGCCCGCGTGATCGCTTCGAAGGTATGGTCTCTCGAATAATCATTCACCAATACCATTTCACACTCGTATCCATCCCATTTCGCAAATTCCGCCGTGCACTGATCCACCAGCTTTTCGATGGTAAATTCCGAATTGTAACACGGAATAACAATTGAAACCAACATAATTCTTCTCCTTCGTGCTTTCTAACAGGGCTTTATTGTCAGTTGTATTTCCCCAAGCATTTCATTTAGCACTTCATAGCACTTCCCAGGGCTGTCCCCTTTTACGATCAGCTGGCCGATCCTGTCCCTGCCGTTTGTCATTGGCTGAACATGACTTCCCTTTTCAATATTAAAGGACAAATCCACTACCCCGTCCGGCAGTTTTCCGGGCATCCGTATTTCTTCCACTATACCCGCTTTATGCGCAGAAAGCAATCGGGTAACGCTGGGAGTTGCGGGAATGTCTTCCCTTTGGAACATACCCCGCACATCCACTCCCATAGCCACCTGGACGATCGCCTCATAATAATCAATCCCGTAATAAATACTCACCGTATCCGTGATGCAGGTAGCGCCGGCTCTTCCGGTAGCTTCAATGATGTATATACGGTCATCCTTCAGCATACAGTCCAGATCCAGAGCGCAGTTGTCAAATCCCAGAGCGTCCACCACCCGCTGCACCTGCTCCCATACCTGATCCCGTAAATCTTTTTCCTTTTCCCAGGGGACGTAATGCCCGACAGGAAACGGCGGATTCCCCGCAAGCAGATCATTTCCCATAGGAAGTACATAAGCCAGTTTCCCATGAGAGACCATCGCTTCCACTCCGAACATGGTTCCCTCAATAAATTCCTCCACGATACAGCAATCCCGTCCGGTAGCCTCCATCGTCTTCCTATAGTTCACCATCGCTTCCTCTCGCGTATCCGAGCGGAAAATTCCCCGGCTCCCCATCAGATCCACCGCCTTTACCATGACCGGAAAATCCAGTTGTTCCAGTGCCTGCCCCAGCTCCTGTTCATTATGTACTTGAAAGTATTTTGCAGTGTTTACGCCACAGCGGATATATGCTTCTTTTTCGATAAATTTATCGCAGGATGCCTGGGCGGCAGCAATG
>CADCMM010000125.1 GCA_902802515.1 uncultured Lachnospiraceae bacterium | reverse complement strand
TGGATGAGCCGTCATCCAATTTGGACTGGGATTCCATCCGTGATCTTTCCGAGATGATGAAAATATGGAAGCGGCAAGGGAAAACCATCGTCATCTCGGAACACAGACTGTGGTACCTGAAGGACATCATCGACAGAGCAGTATATCTGGAAAAAGGGCGAATTGTCCGTGAGTGGGATCGTGAGGCATTCTGCCTGCTGACGGAAGGGGAACTGGCGTCCTATGAGCTTCGCCCGGTTCATCTGGAAGAGAAGTATATCCGTGAGTTTTCGGATGACAAGGAGCGTATACAGGCTGAAACTACAGGCGCAGGAAACCTCGCAGCGGATCGGCGCGCCGAGAGCGGATCGGAAGACAACGTACTTCTCCGCGATTTTTATTTCGCCTATACCCCGAAAAAATATCTGCTGTTCAAGAAAAAAATTACTCCAGAGGACGAGGCAATCTGCAATCTGCGCATTCCCGATCTTACAGCGAAAAAAGGCGAAATTATCGGCGTGATCGGGAAAAATGGTTCCGGAAAGTCCACCTTTCTTCGTTGCCTCTGCGGTCTGGAGAAAACCTGTATCGGCACAGTGACAATGGGCGGTGAGGTGATCTCCGGAAAGAAGCTGACGGGCATTTCATACATGGTCATGCAGGATGTCAACCATCAGCTTTTTACCGACAGCGTGCTGTCGGAGGTGATGCTGTCTATGGAAGAGCCGGACGAGAAGAAGGGAGAGGAAATCCTGGAAGGATTGGATCTTCTGGAATATAAAGATAAACACCCAATGGCACTCTCAGGCGGACAGAAACAAAGGGTTGCCATCGCATCCGCAATGGCGGCAAAGGCGGATATACTTCTGTTTGATGAACCGACATCCGGCCTTGATTATCGGCATATGAAGGAAGTATCCGTACTTCTTCGCAGACTTGCCTGTATGGGAAAGACTGTTTTTGTTGCCACCCATGATCCGGAACTTTGCGCCCAGTGCTGCGACAGAATCATACGAATCAGTGCGGGACGGGCAGAAGAGATTGCCTGAAAGGGGCAAAAAATGAAAGAAGAAATTGTACAACAATATTTGAAAGTACCTGGTGCCACATTTAACAGAACAGATGAATGTGTTACGATCCCACTGCCTTCTGATGTAGAAGGATCGGATGGAAATATCGCAATCTGGTTTTACAGAGATTTGGCGATGTTCAATTTGATTGACATCCGCAGCCAGACGATTCCGGGATTTGTAGAAGATCCGGTCGGACCGACACGGGAACTGAAAATAAACTATTGTGCCGAAGGAAGATGTGAGCTGAAGCTTAAAAATGGCGAGTGTACTTATCTGACCGCCGGCGAGATATCGGTGGATGCGGGACAGGCGTTAAACACGTACTATTATCCCACCGGTTCCTATCGTGGATATGAGATAGTAATCCCTATACCGAAGGAAGGAACATCCTTCACTTTTATGGATGAAAAATTTTCGGTTCCGGATCAGCTCTATGAACAGTGCAGTATGGCAAATAAACCGTGGATTCGCAGCGCGGGGAAATTCTTGCCTGGGTTCTACGATGATTTTTTATATTATGTACAGAATCGATATGGGCGCGAATTGATTTTCATCAAATGTATGGAGCTTGCTGCAGCCTTAAGTAAATTAGACTTAGCCGAAGTGCAGGTGAAAAGGACATATTGCACGGCATCGCAGGTTGAAATAGCAAAAAGTGTAAAAGAAATTCTGACAAAAGATCTGAGCAGACGCTTCACAGCGAAAGAATTGGCCGGACAGTTTGGAATTAGTGAAACGGCATTAAAAAATTATTTTCGAATCGTTTACGGAACCGGCTACGCGGAATATCAGCAAATAAAAAGAATGGAACTTTCTGCCAGGCTGCTTCAGGAAACGGATGATAAAATTGCGGATATTGCAATGGCAGTGGGATATGCGACCCAGCCAAAGTTTGGAGCGGCATTTAAAGCCTGCTACGGGGTGACGCCGCTGGAATACCGTAGACAGAACAGACTCATAGAATTGAAAGAAGGACGAGAATCATGGCATCCGTCAGGGGAAGAATATTAAGCCTGATGACATCGGCGCAGAATATTAATCCATTTGTGCATCCTGATGCAGTGGCAAAAATGAAAAAGATGTCGGAGAAATATCTGGAGGTCAAGCTATCAAAAGGATATTCACTTGAAAAGAAAACTACCGGGAACGGTACGGCGTACCATGTCGTACAAAGGGACGGTTGTAAGAACGCCAAAAAAGCAATCTATTATCTGCATGGCGGATGCTACATATGCGGGCTGACTAACAATTACCACTCTTTTCTCAGAGAATTTTGCGATTTGGAAGATGGTGTCACCGTTGTTCTGCTGGATTATAAAACGGCGCCGGAGTATCAATATCCTGTGCAGCTTAATGAAGCACTCGATATGTGGAATGAGTTGACAGAGAACCAGG
>CADCMM010000124.1 GCA_902802515.1 uncultured Lachnospiraceae bacterium | reverse complement strand
CAAAACCAGCCAGTATTATTCAATAACCCTGTCGGAAAGAAAACCGGAAGATATGGGAAAAACAGAAAGGCGTATGCCTACACATATTGTTGCAGCAGCAGGAATCGTTGTTAACGGTAACGGTGAAATTCTACTGGTAAAGAATAACCGCAGAGGATGGGAGTTCCCGGGAGGGCAGGTTGAAGTCGGCGAAAATCTGATTGATGCTGTTAAGAGAGAAATTATGGAAGAAGCCGGTATTGAAATTGAAGTCGGAGAGGTTTTCTGTATCTCATCAAACACCTGTAAGTATCCTGGCTATAATGGGGTAAAAGAAGTACCGACGAAGATCATGCTCGATTTTATCTGTCATGCCAAAGAAGGAACACCAAGACCTTCTGAGGAAAACTCTGCTTCTGCTTTCTTTCACAAGGACATGGTTCTGGAATTAATTCAGAGCCCGGCATATATTGAACGGTTTAAAGCGTTTATGGATTATATGGGCAGACCCACATATCTGGAATATGTTACAAAACCAGAATTCCGACTGAAAATGAAAAGACATATATAAATCTGGATTAATGGAGGAGAAACAGAACAGAATGTTTGATGTTAACGAATATATGCAGAAGCTGATCGGGAGTGCAAAAAAAGCTTTCAGCGACCGATTGCTGTATGTTGGGATGCAAGGCAGTTATATGCGTAATGAAGCGACCGATAAAAGCGATATAGACGTCATGATCATCCTTGAAGGCTTTTCCGTTGCGGATATGGATGTGTACCGGGAGATTCTGAAAGAAATCGGAAATTATGAGAAGTCTTGCGGGTTCATTTGCGGCAAGGACGAAATGATGCGATGGAATCCCCTTGAGGTTTGCCAGCTGCGTCACACGACAAAAGATTTGTTTGGCGAATTGAAAAACTTTCTTCCGTCAGCGACACGGGAAGACGAGATAAATTATGTCAAATTGAGTCTGGGGAATCTGTATCATGAGCTCTGCCATCGCTATATCCATGCAGACAGGAAGAAGAATATCGCCGCCTTTCGCGGCACCTGCAAAGGTATGTTTTTCTTGATTCAGAATCTACATTTTCTGGAGAGCGGATCATTTGCCGTGACGAAGCAGGATCTTAAAGAACAGAGTTCCGAAGAAGACCGTGCCATACTTGAAATGGCGGAATTACCGGACGATTTTGATTACGATATGACTTTCCGTCTTGTTTTTGACTGGTGTCAGAGCCTGTTCAATCGAGTCAGCTTGATACAGTAGAGATCGATAAATTCCATTTTGACGTGAAGCAGATGGCAAGATGAGAGGAGAAAGATTTTCATGCGCGTTATGCTGACATCATGCGGTCTGGAAACAGAACAGATCAAGGAACATTTTCTGAGAATGCTCGGGAAAGAATCCGCCGAAACAAAAGCCCTTTTTATTCCTACTGCTGCTATTGATGCAGATGCAATCGAAGTGCTGCCAAAGTGCATGAACGATCTGCTGAAATGCGGTATACAAAAGGAGAACATCCGGGTGTTTGATCTGCATCAGAATATACCGGTTGACGAACTGGAAACATATGATGTGGTCTATCTGACCGGCGGGAGAACTTCCTATCTGCTGGAAAGGATTAACGACACAGGATTTCGGGATTCATTGCTGACGTATATCCGGGACAACGGTTTTGTGATCGGGGTGAGCGCGGGAAGCATTATCTTTGCCAACAATCTGCCGGGGAACCTGGAACTGCTGGACACGAAGCTGGACGTTCACTGTGAAGCAAGTAGTTATACGGGAAAAGTATCTTTCCCGCTGATTGAGAATATGAAACTGTCGAATACGGCGGCTATGCTCATCAGGAGTATACCTGATGAAACGGAAATCATAGACGGATGAAACTGATAAATTATTAAACTCAATCGGGATTTGGCGGTGATATAGATGAACATTGCAATAAAAAAGGCAGAAGAAAAATATGTTACTATCTGCGTAGATATTTTGCAAAGCACAGAGATCGGAACTGTCCACTTTAGCGATTACAAAAAAACTGTAGATTTATTATTGCATGCGTTAGAACAGCGGGAATTGTTTGTCGCACTAAATGATAATGAGGATTGTCTTGGATTTATGTATTTTATGCCCAAAGGCGTTTTTGGCAGCTATCCTTATCTTCATATTATAGCTGTGAAAGAAGAATACAGGAATCTTGGAATTGGGAAACAGTTAATAAAATACTTTGAAGAGAATTCTTCTGACTATTCTTCAACAAAATGCTTTCTTACGGTGGATGATTTTAATCCACAAGCAAAGAAACTGTACGAATCTCTGGGATATCAACGCATTGGAGAGTTAAAAGATTTTTACAAGGATGGTATTACATCCTATATCATGATGAAAACAAATAAATCCCAGCTTGACGAGAAAATAATGCACCGGTAACCCGGAATCTTACGATATAGTTCCAAATTTGAATTTACTGAAGCAACGACAATCAGGATTTTCTTAACTCTACGGTCCGTCGAGGAAAAGTCAACCGACTCTACGGTCCGTGAGTGTAAGAAAAAA
>CADCMM010000123.1 GCA_902802515.1 uncultured Lachnospiraceae bacterium | reverse complement strand
AACCAAGGCTAACCGTCTATCGGCAACGCCTTTTATTGACTATACTATAACATTATTCTGCTTTATTGTCAAATTCCATTTTTTGTATCACATTCCTCGGGCCTTCAATTTCACCCGTACCTACTATGGTGGATTTGCCATCTATCGGCGGCACTTTACCTCTACGGCCCAATCAGCCAATCAATCAGGTTTTTGGACTTGATACCCTCGTAGCTTGTCTCCAGACTAGGATCGAGAGATAGTACAATCTTTTCATAATTCTCGCGGACCTTCTGCAAGGGCGTCAATTCACGTCTGCGCACATCCTCGCTCATCATGGTTTCGGTGACCTGAAAATAAATTTTTTCATTCGCGCTTGTGGCAATAAAGTCGATCTCGGAATTGTCAATCTTTCCGATTGCCACGTCATAGCCCCGGCGCAGGAGTTCAAAAAAAACAATAGTTTCCAGAACATGCCCGGTGTCGCGATCACGGAATCCGAGCAGGTAATTCCGTAAACCGATATCTGCGATATAGTACTTCCCGAGTGTTCGCAAAAACTCCTTTCCCTTAATATCAAATCGCTTCACCTCATAGAAGATGTAGGATTCCAGGAGGGCTTCACATAGGCTTGTACGGTGTGGGCGCTTGGCGCGTTCTTCCGTGTCCCTCCATCCAGGAGGCCTTCATTGACCAGAGTGTTGCCGATAGAGTTTGCAGAGACAGTGCTGCCAATATTATCGGCGACAAAAGGTAAAGCTCATTTATTTCTCCTCCTGCCATCCCTTCAAGAAAAAGATGGACGAATCTCCCCGTTGCGTTTACAATAAGACTGTTTCACAAAATGAGATTTAACTTGCAAAGCTAAGTCAGAAACTTGCCAAAACCTTGCCGCCGCGAAAATGCATACGGCTTAATCGCATTTGAGCGGCGTGCAGATAGGTTTGCAGCAAGAGGAACGAGATAGACGTGTTTTGAGTACAAGCATACTGTCCGCAATCCTCTGTAAGGCAGTGGGTGTTCCAAAAGGCACATTTTAAGGAAAGGGGGCCGGCTCATGGAACAAAATATTCGCATCTCTGTGCGCAATCTGGTAGAGTTTATTCTTCGCTCCGGGGATATTGATAACCGAAGAGGAACCATGGCCGACAGGGAAGCCATGCAGATGGGCAGCCGGCTCCACCGTAAGATTCAGGGAAAGATGGGAGCGGCCTATCAGGCGGAAGTGTTTCTGACTACCACTTATCCCTGCGGTGAGTTTTCCATCACCGTGGAGGGCAGGGCAGATGGCATCATCCAGGAAGAGGACGGCGTGACCATTGACGAGATCAAGGGCATTTTCCGCAGCCTGGAATTCCTGACAGAGCCGGTGCCGGTACATCTGGCACAGGCGAAGTGCTATGCTTACATCTATGCGCTGGGTCATGAACTGGAGCGCATCTGTGTCCAGATGACCTATGCCAATCTGGAGACGGAAGAGATCAAACGGTTCCGGGAGGAATTTGCGTTTTCGGAATTGGAGGAATGGTTTGGCGGGGTGATAGAAGAATATAAAAAGTGGGCTTCCTGGCAGATGGAATGGAAAAAGATCCGGCAGAAGTCCATACGCGGCGTGGCGTTTCCATTTCCTTATCGGGAGGGGCAAAAAGATCTGGCGGCTGCCGTTTACCGTACCATTGCCCGAAAAAAGAAGCTGTTTATCCAGGCGCCCACGGGGGTGGGGAAGACCATCTCCACCGTCTTTCCGGCGGTGAAGGCCGTGGGCGAGGGACTTGGGGATAAGATATTTTATCTGACAGCCAAGACGATTGCCCGCACGGTGGCGGAAGAAGCGTTTGGACTTTTGAAAGAGCAGGGGCTGCGGTATAAGGTAGTGACTCTGACTGCAAAAGAAAAAATCTGCGCCTGCGAGGAGATGGAGTGCAATCCTGACGCCTGTCCCTACGCGAAGGGACACTATGACCGCATCAATGACGCGGTATTTGAGATGATCACTACCTGTGAGTCCTTTGGAAGAGAGGATATACAGGCCTGGGCGGATAAATGGATGGTCTGTCCTTTTGAACTTTCGCTGGATGTGTCTCTTTGGGTAGACGCGGTGATCTGTGATTATAATTATGTGTTTGATCCCAGGGCTCATCTGAGACGCTTTTTCTCGGACAACGCGAAGGGCGACTATCTGTTTTTGATCGATGAGGCGCACAATCTGGTAGAGCGGGGCCGGGATATGTTCAGCGCGCAGCTGGTGAAAGAAGACTTCCTGGCATTAAAAAAAGAGGTGAAAAACTACAGCAAAAAGATGACCCGGGCGCTGGAACGATGCAATCGCTATATGCTGGAGCTGAAGCGGGAATGTGAAAATTACCAGCTGTTGGAGAACACTGGCATCTTTCCGGTGACGCTTATGAATCTCTGCGGTGTGATGGAGAAATTTCTGGAGGATTCGAAAAATCAGCAGCAAAATGACCTTGTCCTGGATCTTTATTTTAAAGTAAGAAGTTTTCTTGATATCTGCGACCGGCTGGATGACTGTTATGTAATTTACACTCAGCTGGGGCCAGATGGCAGGTTTGTGCTCAAACTATACTGCGTGGATCCGTCCGTGAATCTGCAGGAATGTCTGGATAAGGGAAACAGTACGATATTTTTTTCCGCCACACTGCTTCCGGTGGATTATTATAAGAGTCTGCTCAGCACGGCAAAGGATGACTATGCCATTTATGCCAACACCTGTTTCGATGCGAAGAAAAAAAGGATTCTCATTGGACAGGATACCAGCAGCCGTTACAGCAGCCGCGGTATTTCGGAGTATCAGAAAATGGCGGAGTATATAGGAAAGGCGGTTTCGGGAAAGAAAGGCAACTATCTGGTATTCTTTTCTTCTTATAAAATGATGGAGGATGTGGCGGAGTGTTTTGAGGAGATAAAAACGCGCAGTACCCAGCTGCTCTGTCAGAACAACCGGATGACGGAACAGCAGAGAGAAGAGTTTCTGGAAGCTTTCGCGGAGGACCGTGGGGACAGCCTGGTAGGATTTTGCGTTATGGGCAGTATTTTCGGGGAAGGCATTGATTTAAAGCGTGACCGGCTCATCGGAGCGGTGATCGTGGGAACAGGGCTTCCCCAGGTCTGCAATGAGAGGGAGATACTGAAAAACTATTATGATAAGAGAAATATGGACGGCTTTAGGTACGCCTACCTTTGTCCGGGCATGAATAAGGTGCTGCAGGCAGCAGGCCGGGTGATCCGCACGGAGGAGGACAAGGGCATAATACTGCTGCTGGATGAACGCTTCACCAAATATCAGTATCGGCAGATGTTCCCCAGGGAGTGGGCGGATTATGATACCTGTTCCCTGGGAAATGTGGAAGAAAAGATCCAAAACTTCTGGTTTTCCTGTTCAAAATGAAATAACTATGATATAAATAGAAGGAA
>CADCMM010000122.1 GCA_902802515.1 uncultured Lachnospiraceae bacterium | reverse complement strand
ACATGTCTAAATGCGAATCTATACGTGATCTATATTCAGTTTTCAAGGTTTTTAGAAAAAAGGCGTTTCACGCCTAAGGGTTTTGACCCTTACATCATACTATTGAAATGTCACAACAGAGGCTCTTTCCGGATCGGAAAGGAGTTTGACAATGCCGGTAAAACGGACAGATCATAAAGGGCGCAGACTGCGCGAGGGAGAGAGCCAGAGAAAAAATTTATTGTATCAGTTTCGATATACGGATGAGAACGGAAAGCGACGTACGATCTATGCTTCTGATTTAAAAGAGCTGCGGGAGAAGGAAGCAGCTATAAAGAAAGACCGGGAAGACGGGATCCGCTTTTCCGGCGGTCAGATCACAGTCACTGAACTTGCGGAGCGCTATATCGATCTGAAACAGGGAGTTCGTTACAATACAAAGGTCGGATATCGGTATGTTCTGAACTTGCTTAAAAAGGAAGAATTTTCCGGACTTTCGGTAGAATCTGGCTGGATGACCGGGACACTTTTGGGACAATTGAAGATTGTGATATGGCTCAGAACAGCCGGTGCAGGCTCCACAGCAGTGAGCTGCACCGGTTTTTATGATTGGTATATAACTTTCGGCAAAAGCATATTTTAAATGGTTCGCCGAAAAATATAATTTTATCCAACATTGACGAGGCTCTGGATTGACTATATAATTTTCGGTGAAAGCAGTAAATAATGCGTTGACCGAAAAATATAAAATATGGAGATTGTCATGATAATAGGCAGGAAGAAGGAACAGAAGAAGCTCAGGGAACTGTATGACAGCGGACGGGCGGAATTTGTTGCGGTATATGGGCGAAGAAGAGTAGGAAAGACTTATCTTATTGATGAAGTTTTTTATGGTGATATTACGTTCAGACATGCCGGTTTGTCTCCGGTCGGCACAGACGAAGGCGGCGTTAAAAAGAATCGTATGAGAGAGCAGCTTGCTCATTTTCACCAGTCACTCATGATGCAGGGAATGAAGAAATGCGATCCACCGAAATCCTGGCTGGAAGCATTTTATATGCTGGAGAGTTTTCTGACTGAAAAAGATGTCACTAATAGACGACTTCTGGTTTTCCTCGATGAAATTCAGTGGATGGACACACCCAAAGCAGGTTTTATTATGGCAGGCTCACATATGAGATAGATCTTCAGCCATTTAATCTGTATGAGTGTGAGCAGTTTTTCCTGTCAAAAGGATTTTCGCTATCCCGCTATGACATCGCTCATGCTTATATGATGGCAGGAGGTATTCCATTCTATCTGAATTTTTTTGACAAAGCTTTAAGCGTTACACAGAATATACAGGCTCTCTTTTTTGACAGAGGCGCCCCTTTGAAAGATGAATTTGAACGTTTGTTTTACTCCCTTTTTACAAATCCGGAGGTGATGAAGTCAATTGTAATTGCCCTGAATTCGAAAAACAGGGGATTGACGAGAAAGGAGCTGCTGAGCAAAACCGGCATTACAGACAGCGGTTCACTCAGCAGGCAGCTTAAAGCGCTGGAATCCGGAGCCTTCATAATGAAATATGATTCTTTCGGGAATGGTAAACGGGACAGCTATTATAAACTTACAGATCCCTTTTGTATTTTTTACTTAAGATTTGTAAGTGACAAATCTTCAAGAAAAAAGAAAGAATGGATTGGTGCTGCAAATACGCAGGCTGTAGTGAGCTGGAATGGCCTGGCGTATGAAAATCTGTGTTTCAACCATATCAAGCAGATCAAAGCTGCTCTCGGGATCAGTGGAGTCAGTACGGAAGAATCACTTTGGTCCAAAAAGGGTACAGAGGATGCAGAGGGAGCACAGATTGACCTCATTATTGAAAGAAAAGATAATGTGGTAAACATGTGTGAAATTAAATTCTATAACGATGAGTTTACTGCGGACAAGGACTGTCATTTTGCGCTTATGCGAAGAGAGCGTCTTCTTCGGGAAATCCTTCCAAAGAAGGCTTCGATTCACAATACGCTTATTACAACATTTGGTTTACGACATGTGGAGTATTTTGGCGATTTTATCAACACAATAACACTGGATGAGCTGTTTCAAAATCGCGCAATACCCGTGACTTCAGTCGTGGGATACGCGCGCAAAAAGGGAAACTCGCTTCATCGTGGGTACAATCCCGCGATGAAGAATAAACGCTCCGACACACCGAAGGTGTGTTGGATGCAGCACGGATGCGGTTCGGAAGATGTTGACATGTCTTTGAAAAACAAGACATGTCAACCCGCATCCGGCGCGCAAGACTCGCGAGCGAGTCTTGAATTATCTGCCACCGGATGAAATATGTCCGGTTCAATTTGCTTGCCGCTGTTCTGCTTGCTGCTGTGACAATGCTGCTTTCTGAAATTACGCAGAATCAACTGGCAACCATCTGCGGATTAATGGGATATCTCCTGATCGATCTGTTTGCGGAGTTCCCGGATCGATACAGCTTATTACAAAAGATATGACTTCTCAGGCCGAATGCGATCCTGATGAATTCCGGTTTTTCCAATTACCGGCTGATTCATCTCGCAGGCAGACGGTTCCTGAATTATCAGGCAGCCCCTGTCTTATATGCCATAATCGTGATAGCGGCGCTGTTGATTGGCCAACGGAAATATAAGAGACTGCAGGCTTATTGAGGAACGGTTCCGGGCAAGAGGCGGGAAGCGAAAAATAGAGTTCAGGCGGCAGGAGGATACGAGATTAGAGGACATCGAATCAGGTCTCATACTCCCGAATGGAGCCGGCGACGGCGAAATCATATTAAGATCGAAAAAGGCGTACGAAGACAGGCGGCCTGAGATGGGTGACAGAGAAAAAGCTCTGAATGGAAACCTGCCAGTGTGATGATAGGGCTCGATTTACTTACTAAAATTTGTTAATATATAGTAAGTAAATGGGGAGGAAGTATGAGAACTTTCGATTACAGCTTTTTGAAAAATCAGATACCGGGCCAAATCGTCAGTATTTCCAATGTTATTTCTGATCTGAACGCAAAGGAAACCCTGCGCAGAAAACAGCATGATGAGAAGGAGATTTCCGGGTATAAAGACGCGCTTTCCCTGATTCACGATGAGTACAGGACAATGGATCTTACTGAAGACTTTCTTTTACAGATGCACAGGATGATAACGGGTGCTGTTTCTGTGGAGGAAGCAGGAAAGTTTAAAAAGAATAATAATCTGATTATGGAATATACTCCCGATGGAAAGCGGCGGGTGAGATTCAGACCTGTAGAAGCAGCAGAGACACCTGATGCGATTGAACAGCTTATTCTGGCTTATATGGATGCCAGGCAGGATAGTGATATCCCGATTTTGCTTGTCATTCCATGCCTTGTTCTGGATTTTTTGTGCATTCATCCCTTTTCGGATGGAAACGGCAGGGTGTCCAGACTGCTCACAATCTTTCTTCTGTATAAGCATGGCTACGATATCGGCAGGTATATTTCCATAGAACAGCAGATTAACAGGTACAGGGAAGCGTATTACGAAGCGCTGGAGAAGTCGTCGCTGAACTGGCACAGCAATGAAAATGACTACACCCCTTTTATGATCAATTTCATGCAGATTCTGTACCGCTGCTACAAGGAACTGGATGACCGCTTTATCGATGGTGCATTGCATAAAGCAAAAAAATCAGAAAGAGTAAGAGCTGTTGTGCTAAATTCCCTGGTGCCGATCTCAAAGCAGGAAATAGCAGAGAAAGTCCCTGATATCAGTGTAAGAACAGTGGAGCTGGTGCTTGGACAGCTTCAGAAAAAAGGGGAGATAAAAAAGATAGGCAGCTTTCGGGATGCCAGGTACATGAGGATATGATTTATGATAAAGATACTGTTTGTTTGCCACGGCAGGGTATTCCTTTTTGCCTGAGTCCCTTGTATTTACTGGACTTCCGGGGAATCCGGGCAGGAAGTTGGGACACTTTTGGGACCGTTGAAGATTGTGATATAGCTCGGAACAGCCGGTGCAGGCTCCTTCCACACCAACGAAGGCGATATGCACTGGCTTTTTTGTGTAGAAGGAAATGCTTTTCATTCTCGATAGAAATGGGTTAAACATGGATTATAGAACAATCATAGAATTGTCCCCGGATTGAGGACGATTCTGCCGTATCAAAACGCAAAACTATTGAAATTTCGAAGTTTTGCGTTTACATTATAGACAGTGAGGTGATTGGAAGATGTATATCAGAAGAGATCAACTTTTAAACAAGCTTGTCCGATATCGAAAAAAGGACATTGTGAAGGTGATTACCGGTATCCGCAGATGCGGAAAGTCTGTACTTTTGAATGAATTATTTTATGACTGCCTTTTGTCCGAGGGTGTTCCTTCGGATCATATTATCAAAGTGTCGCTTGATCTGAAGAAATGGGAGTCGCTGCGGGACGGAGATATGCTTTATCATTATATAGCCGGGGCTATACATGATGACGAGCTGTACTATGTGTTTCTGGATGAGATCCAGCTTGTAGATGGGTTTGAGGAAATAGTCAATTCGATCAAGGCGGAAT
Source organism: uncultured Lachnospiraceae bacterium (assembly GCA_902802515.1). Classification (GTDB taxonomy): domain Bacteria; phylum Bacillota; class Clostridia; order Lachnospirales; family Lachnospiraceae; genus Merdiplasma. Next base: position 1,131 of record CADCMM010000122.1, on the reverse strand, counting down.
TCAATACGGATGTATATATTACCGGTTCCAATTCCAAGCTGCTGTCTCACGATATCAATACAATCTTTCGCGGACGTGGTATTGAAATAAAGGTTTTCCCGCTGTCGTTTGCCGAATTTCTTGCGTACAGGCAGATCGACAAAACGGATGCATTTTATGAGTATGTGCAGTTCGGCGGGCTGCCCTATGCTGTCAGGGAAACGGAAGAACAGGAAAAACGAGCCTATCTGGATATGATGGTAAACACGGTGGTCACCAGGGATATGATAGATCGCTATGATATCCGTAATGAGGCGTTGTTTATTGCATTAATAGAGCACCTCTGTTCATCGATCGGCGCATATGTTTCCACAAATAAAATCACAAACACGCTGAAAAGCAATGGTTTTAAGTCGGTGGATAATGAAACTATCAGCAGATATCTAAGCCATATTTGTGATGCTTTTCTCTTTTATCGTGTAAACCGATATGATATTAAGGGGAAGGAGTATTTGAAGACTCAGAATAAGTATTATGCTGCTGATATGGGGCTTCGTAATGCGGCAATTCATTACAGGCAGATCGAGATCACGCATATTATTGAAAATCTCGTATATCTGGAGCTGCTTCGTCGGGACTATATTGTAGATATCGGGAAAAATCGGGAAAAAGAAATTGATTTTGTCGCCAGGGAACTCGGCGGCAGGCAATATTACATCCAGGTCTCTTACACTATACAGGACGAGGCTGTGAAGGAACGGGAGATTTCAGCGTTCCACAAGCTCGATGACGGATATAAGAAGATTCTGATCACTATGGATCGAAATCCGTTGTCGAATCTTGAGAATGGATACCGGATGATGTATTTACTGGATTTTCTGCTGAATGAGAATGCCTTGGAAAAAGCGTAATTATCAAAACGCAAAACCTCAAAAACTAATAGGTTTTGCGTTTTATCAGAGAGGCTTAAACAGATATACTTTAGCTTGTCGTGGGAGCTGCAGCCACTTTTGGTGGGCAAGGCACTCCTGAAGAAGTTGATAATATTAAGGGTTTTGGAGACTTATGGAGAGAGTGATAAAAATACTGTTTGTCTGCCACGGCACTATTCTGTAAAAGCCCGGAGAGCCAGTAAAATCAAGGGTGTCAGAG
>CADCMM010000121.1 GCA_902802515.1 uncultured Lachnospiraceae bacterium | reverse complement strand
GCTGTCAGCCAGCGCCTGCAGTGTAGAGTATTCGTCCGGGGAGATCTGCAGCTTCTGGCGGAATATTTCATCAGCGATAACGCCTCTCATGTTGAACGCGATATGAAGATTATTGTTGGCCACATGTTTCCAGATGGCATGAGGGGATGTGAAGCCGCAGTCAGCAATAATGCCGCGCACGTTATCCGGCAATTCGAAGCCGGCAGCCATTAAAACAGTAGTGGCGCCCATGGAAACACCGCAAAGATAGATTGGAATTTCATTTCCGCACCGTTCAACAACCCAATTAATCCAGCTTTGACAATCGTATCGTTCCACAAGACCGAAACCTATATATTTGCCGCCGCTCTGGTTTGTGGCCCTCTGTTCGATATATAATACACTGCAGTCATTCTGCTCGAAACTGTCTGCCACCATCCCGAAGGTCTGTGTCCAGGAACCTCTCCAGCCATGAACAGCAATAATCACACGTTTGGCACGGTTTACCGGAATCCAGTGTCCAACCAGCTGCTCGCCGTCATAGCTCATGATGGAAATAGTTTCGTTTGGTTTTTCTTCGAGATGTTTTGCTGATTCCTGCATGACTCGAATGAACCCGTTATCCTGTTCGGTTCCACTGATTCTTTTTTCCGCGGCTTTTAAGAGTACAGGTTCTTCTCTGTCAAGAGCCATCCGCAACAGGTATTTGGTGGAAATCCAGGCGGAGACAGATGCGATCGTTATGACACCGGCAGCTGCACCAGCGGCTTTCGATATAGTGCTCAGTTTGATGTCTTTCATTTATACCACCTCCACATTGCCGTGCACGGTTTCGCCTGCTAACGTTTTTATTCTTCTCCATCATCATATAATGTTCATACAGGCTCAGGTACAGACAAAGAAGTACCCCATGTCTGATTTCGACACGGGGTACTCTTTACGCGAACTGCAAAATGCCTGCAGAAGAAAATTATTTTATTTCACACCTGCGGATAATATCCTCCATATGTCCCTGCTTCAGCTGGCTGATCCTCCCGGACTGTTTTCGGATATCGCTTTTCATGTCATCTTCCAGCCAGTCAAGTATCCAGCCCAGAAGGATGCTGCGGTAGTACGTATGAAGATATTTCCGGTCTTCCTGCGTGATATGATGTCCGTCCAGGATTGTATTCAGGTATTGTTCTGTAATGCGGTCACAAACCCTTCTTGTGGATAAAATAAACCGTTCCCGGTTTGTTGAACGATAAAGATGCATAACCGCATTCCGGTGCTCCAGGGCAAATCGGATACAGGCATCCAGACATTCCCCGAGCGTATGGATATCCAGGTTGCCCTCTGTGACCTGGCCATAATCTTCTTCGACAACTGCTTCCGCCAGATCCGGAAGATCACGGAAATAGTAGTAAAACGTGTTTCTGTTGACCCCGCATTTCAGCACAACATCCTTCACGGTGATTTTTGTAAAGGGACGTTCATCAAGAAGCAGAACAAAGGCGGTTTTAATTTCATTGCGGGTATAGACTGCCATTTTCATACTCCTTTCTTATAGCCTCTTCCGGGGCTTTCGTGTTAAATTTCTTGCATTCTGCTTCCATTTTGTGGAAATCAAGGCAACGGTCACGGGCAGAAAACGTATCGTCAGATATATACGCTTTATACAGGACGTTTGCTTTATTGCAGATCACTTCGCTGTGCCGATGGCACCATTCCAGTTCTTTCTGACACAGCTCTTTGTACCGGATGATTTCAGACCGGTCTCTTCTTCTCACAATCAAATCAATGGGCTGCAGCTGCGCTTCCTCGATTGGGATCATCAGGTTGAAGTTCAGAACACCCAGTAATTTTCCATCCACTTCTATCTTTGAGAAATCCATGGAATTCCGCATTCTTTTATGCTTATCCTTCGGAGACGAGAGCGGGATGCAATACTTATGCGTCCCACAGACGATCACTATACCGACAAAGACACGGGTATCCTTTCCGGTCTGCGGGGATACTGACAGCACGCGGTCATCTATATGGTGCAGGTTGCGGATATATTTCATATCCACCTTGTAAAGCTTAAATTTTGTCTGCATGGTTCTCCTTGAAAAAAGTGGCTATGCGTCTCCGCATAGCCACTGTGTAGCAACTCCAGTAGAGTTCCTAACGCTTTTAGCAGTCACACTTTCGGTAGGACTCACCGTTGACTATAGAATACCAGAAAACGGCGTTTTGTCAAGGGATTTCGCAGAGATCAGCGTGTGCGTGTATCGGTGTACATACCGATGAGGGCAGGTGCTGAGTGGCGCTTGAGGTATGGTCAGCCGAAGAAATATGAAATCTGAACTCGTCACTTGACAATGTTGCAGTGAATACCCCATTTTCTGGTAGAATGGAAGCCCGGTAATTGACGCCGGGATCTCAATTCTTTTTGCCCGAAGGGCAAACTCATCCTTTTCCAGCGTCTCCATGATTGTCCTGCCAACACCTTTACCTTGATGGTGCGGATGTACAAATATTGTGAACAAACTGCTTTCATCCGGTTTATTCCAATAAGGTCCGATCGCACCACAGTCGACAATTCTGTCGTCATCTTCAACGACATAGAAGTGTGTCCATGATGCTTGTTGCAGGATATACTCAGGTGTTTCTCTCTTAACCAATGCATTGATCAATTCAGCCGGATAATCCTTACTGTTTGAGATATGTGATGCATGACTTCCTTTGTTCTGGTACAGATGAGAGGAAGACGAAACTTCTGGCAGAAAAGGCCAGACAGAGAAGGGAAGCCCTATGTCCAGTTT
>CADCMM010000120.1 GCA_902802515.1 uncultured Lachnospiraceae bacterium | reverse complement strand
GAACGATATCCTGAGAGATATCCTGCTGGAGGAAGAGCGGGTGCCCAGCACCAATGAACTGGCAAAGCTGTATGCCATTAATCCGGCTACGGCAGCGAAGGGGGTGAACTTGTTGGTAGATGAAGGTATCCTGTATAAAAAGCGAGGCATCGGGATGTTTGTGACAATGGGAGCGAAGGGGAAGATTATGGAAAAGAGAAAAAAGCATTTTTACGATGATTATGTGAAGAGTTTGCTGGCGGAGGCAGTCAGCCTGGGAATAACGAAAGAAGAATTAATTGCGATGATTAAGGGAGGACAAGACGGATGAGTATATTGACAGGTAAAGGAATCACGAAAGTATATGGAGGGAACGAGGTGCTCCATGGCATTGACCTGGAATTGGAGTCCGGAAAGATTTATGGGATGATCGGCAGAAACGGGGCAGGAAAGACAACGCTGCTGTCCATTCTTACATCCCATAATTGCGCTACTGCCGGAACGGTGACTTTTGACGGGGAGCCGGTGTGGGAGAACCCGAAGGTGCTGGAGCATTTTTGTTTTGCCAGAGAACTGAATCAGATGCTTGGCGTCAGCACGACCAGTGCCCTGAAGGTGAAAGAATATCTTTGGATTGCCAGTATCTATCTGCCTCGCTGGGATCAGGAGATGGCGGACAGATTGATAAAAGAGTTCGGGCTGGAGCAGAAAAAAAGGCTCAATAAGTTATCGAAAGGTATGCTTTCTATGGTAACCATCATTGTGGCTCTGGCCAGCAAGGCGGAGTTCACGTTTCTGGATGAACCGGTGGCAGGGCTGGATGTGGTGGCAAGAGAGCGCTTCTATCAGCTGTTGATGGAAGAATACACTCAGACAGGAAGAACCTTTGTGATCTCCACTCACATTATTGAGGAAGCAGCAGATGTGTTCGAAGAGGTGATCATGGTGGATAAAGGAGCTATCTTGCTGAAAGAAAATACCCAGGATCTGTTGGATCGTGCTTACCACATCAGCGGACATAAGGATGAGGTCGAAAAGGCCTGCGCCTTCCTGGAAACCCATCATGAAGAGACCATGGGGCGCAGCAAGGGAGTGACGGTGCTGCTGAAGCCGGGACAGAAGCTTCCGGAAGGTTATGACATCAGCATTCAAAAACTGAACCTTCAGAAAGTGTTTGTTGCTCTTTGCGGGGAGGGAGAATAACATGAGATCAGGATGGAAAGCATTTCGCTATTGGGGCAATAACTGGCTGGAATTTATGATGTATTCGCTGGCTGCGGCACTGGTTATGTTTCTCTTGGAGAGTACGGGCATGGTTAATGAAGGAGGAAACAAGTTTCTTCAGGAAGTGCTGGATCATTTCCCCTACTTTTTGATTGCAGGAGGAGCTATCATTCTGTTCATGATAGGCAGTTCCTATTTCCAGGTATATTTTTCCGTACTGGTGTCCATGAACTGTACCCGAAGATCCACAGTGCTGAGAATTTTATGCTCCATGGTCAGTCTGATTTTGGGTATCCTGGCACTGTGTGGCGTTATTTGGTTTATTTCTGGGAGTGAAGAAGCCTCACAAGGACTCATCTGGTTGCCGGTGGCGGCGGGAATCCTTCTGAGTGTAGCGGCTTCTTCCATATTTCTTGGTACTATCATGACCAGATGGGGGAAGATCGGCGCCATCATATTTGTTTGTTTCTGCCTGGTGGGCGGCTTCATGTTGGGTGTGTGGATGGCCACAGGAGAGTTTGAACTGTTTGACGGATCCTTTTTACAGACCATGCCGGGCAATTTATTTGGAGCAGTATTCGTTGCCCTGGGATTTTTAATGTTTGTGACAGCAGGGATTTTTTCAGCAGTCGTGCTTAGAAAGATGGAGATCCGATCCTGAAGACGGCACAGGACGGATCAAGTTTGAGAGAAAGGAGAAAAATATGTTTCAGTCGATAAAGAGACAGTTTCGCGTACAGTGGCGTGACTGGATATGGGCAGAGGTCGCTGTCTTGGGAGCTGCTCTGGCAGGAGTAGGATTATTTTTAATAATGACACGTGTCCTTGATGATACGGACGGAGGTTATTTCGGACTGGGAACCCTATTGTCTCTCGTGGTGGGAGCAATATTTTCCGCGATGATGACAGGGGGACAGATGATGGTCAGTTTTCAGACTCAGATTGCTATGGGAAGTACCAGAAAACAATTTTTCGTATCTTATTATATTGTATGCCTGGTGGAGAGCCTGGCACTGATGGTCTGGCTGCTGGGGATAGCGGCAGCAGAAAATATCCTTGCGACTGAAGTGTTTGGGGGAGAACAGGAAATTGATTTTGTTCCTTATTTGCTGCGCTATGGGTTTCTGGCGGTTGTTGGTCTTAACTCGCTGGGGGCATTGTCCGGAACCATGATACTGCGATTTGGGAAAAAGGCATTCTGGACGCTCTGGATTCTCTGGATGATAGCTTTTCTGGGAATTCCAAGAGTGCATATTCTGGCAAAAGGAGCTCCTGACTCCATATGGGCCAAGATGGAAGGCATTCTACGATCCGCCTTTGGAGGGCTGCAGATCAATACCTGGATCGTGCTTGGAGGGCTTCTGAGCCTGATTTTTCTGGGGATATCCTGGATCAGCCTGCGCAGGCAGCAGGTAACTGTGTAACAGGCGGTTGCGAACCGCGAAAGACGCTGTTTAAGGTTATAACGCATTATAACGCATTATAGGTAATTGCGAAACAAGTTCGCAATTCTGATCCCAAACAGGGAAGAAATCCAGCAGAGCTGGATTTCTGAGATGAAAATTGAATATCGGCACAGGAA
>CADCMM010000119.1 GCA_902802515.1 uncultured Lachnospiraceae bacterium | reverse complement strand
GCAGCCGCCCGGCACACTCCGCCAAAACCGGAACCGCCGGTTGACGGGCCAGTACCTCCCAGCCCGATTCCAAAGTCTGCCGCAGGGTGTGGTATACATCGTATCCCCGTTCCATCGCTTTCATTGCGTCTCACCTCGTATTACCTTCGGTATGTATTGGAAAGAATGTCCACCATTCCGCTCTTTGCTCGCGATAGCAGTTCCATTTTTGAGGAACTTATGCCCTGGAGCAGTCAGCTGCAGGATGCGATCAGATCCTACGAGAAAGAAAAGGGAAAAGTATGATTCCCGCCGCATTTCGATCATATGTGAATTATCAAGGTACTCTGGCCGCAGCCGAAGCGGCTGGAGTATTTTCTTGTTGGGAGTAAAAAGCTACCCTCTACCATTATCACACATGGAATCGAGAGTGTTTTACCACCCAATGTTTAAGCGCTTACGATTGAACACCGATTTACGGTTACTTTAATGTAAATCATTTTTTCTTAATCTGGGGAAAGAAAACAGGGCCGGCGGATTTCTCCGCCGACCCTGCCGTTACTTCTCATTTGCTATTCCTCTTTTCTGACCCTGCTGCACCGGACCGCGCACCTGGTCTGCCCGCCTGTGTTGCAGGTGAATAAGGTCAGGTCCCACTCGCTGGTCACAGAACCATCTTTCGTATTATTGGTATTCTGGATCATATGCTCCACTGAGTCAGGCTGCACAGTCTCCCTGTTCGTGACCTGATAGTGATAAACTTTTCGCTCGACAGTTATCAGATATACGTCCGCACCTATATCAATCCATTTGACGGGCGAGAAATGCCTTGCATAATTATGAGCGCATATGACAAGATCATTGGTCTTGTAACTGCCACAATATACACAGGGACTGATCTTGAGCCTGGTATAATCCCATCTGTCCATGACCGGAAGCGTCAATTCCAGAGAAGGAATCTCCAGGATCCCGATGTAGTTATAGCCATCTACCGTGTAGACCGGCATTTCAGATGAACCGTCCGGTTCAAAATCCAGAGCCTCGATCAGTTCCTCCCCGATATTGAGCTTCTCAACGATCTCACTGGAAGCCTTTGCCGCACGGATGCCATCCCATATGTTATAGGCCGTCAGACCGCCGGCTCCCAGTACCAGGATTATGCCCAGGAAGATCAATATATTACTGATTCTATTTCTCATAATAATGCTCCTGCATACTTTTCATTCTCTTGTATATCATACAACCGCTGTTCCGGTAATGCCATAGCAATTCAGTCTGTCTGCAGTTCTTCAATCACAAAATTCCGCCTGCAGATAATCCCGAAAAAGCAGCTGCAAATGCCCGGACGGGCACTTGCAGCTGCTTTATACTGCTTCATGAATCTATTCAGGCCATCAGGCTGCGGTACTCTGATTCTTTTTCCGCATCAGGATACCGGCAACGATCAGGACCGCGCCTGCAGATAATCCCACTGCCACCGGCCACCACAGCTGTCCGGTCCTGGGAATCCGGCGCTCGGGCGGTGTCTTAGGCGGCTTATGGGGCGGAGGGGTCTCCGGTTTATCAGGGACCTTTACGCCGGCCTTAGGAAGCGCACTAATCTGAAATGCACCATCATAAGGGACTGAAATCAGGAACGGGTTAATGGCCACATCGTCCTTGGAATCCTCGATCTGCATGACCAGATAAAGTCCGGGACGAAGCTCCTTAAAAGACACGCTGCCATTCTGAATGGAAACCACCTGATCCGCATCATCTTCCGAAGCTTTTTTAGCCAAAACCGAAGCGATCGAACTGTTTTTGGAATTTAATTTGGATTCACTCATACCGGGGATGTCCCTGACCACCGCCTGATCAGCAAACTTGCCCGTACTGATATCATATAACTGATTGCCGTCTTCACTTTTGACGCCTGCTACTGTAAAGATACCAATACTGCCACCGCTCATGCTCTTCTTAACGCCCTTGGCATTGGTATAGGACAGCTGCAGCGTAATGGAACCATCCGTCCGATCCGGATCAACCATAGTATCGGCCATAGCCATCACAGGTATGGCAGCAGCCAGACACAAGGCGCATAGGAGAGCGCCGGCTCTTCTTATGAACCCGCCTTTCTTCTTATTAACATGTTTCCCGAAGATGTTCGCAAATCGTTTCATTTTACTTTTCTCTTCCCGGTATTGGTTTTCTTCATTCCTCCGATGGAGCAGCCTCCTGTCCACCGGCCAAATGAAGCAGTTTCTATTCCGTTTTCAGCCTCCGCATGAATCTCATGATTTCTTACGTCGCTGTGCTCTCTTCTTCCTTCGTTCCTGCTCCCGCCTGTCCATACGTTCCTTATACCACTTGCTGGAAGTGACCAGCAGATGGATCAACAGGATCAGCAGCATAATCGCGGCCAGTACCATCGCCACCAGCGTTCTGTCGACCTGCATGGCATCCGCCGTTACATTGGCGTAACCATCCAAATTCGCGATTCTGTGCCCCCGCACCAGCAGACGGTGGGAATTGATTCCATAGGGCGTGCAGGTCAGCAACGTACAGTAATCCTTGCCCTGTATGATCTGCAGTTCCGAAAGGTCCTCCGGTTCCACGATGAGGATCTGATCCACTTCGTAGGTCACCGTACGGTTCAGAACCGTCATGGTCCAGATATCTCCAACGACCAGCTTATCCAAATCCGTGAACAGCCTGGCTGAGGGAAGCCCCCTGTGTCCCAATACTACGCAGTGTGTGGATTCACCGCCGACCGGAAAAGAAGTCCAGGCCAAGTGGCCTATCGCGATCTGTAATATAACATCATCTGTTCCGTGGTAGATCGGCA
>CADCMM010000118.1 GCA_902802515.1 uncultured Lachnospiraceae bacterium | reverse complement strand
GGTTCTGATTTCAAACAAGGCCTGCGAAGCAGGAACCTCCCCCACAACCTCAGACATAAGCGTCGTAAGACGCGGCAGACGTGCGCAGCACGGATGGTCGCAGGTCTGTTGGCGGAGGCGCCGTGAATAGTAACTATTTTTGCCGCATCAACAACGAAATGACTTGACAAATCCCAAATGTCTGCGACAATGAAATACAGTTTGCAAAAAGACATAAAGGAGACCATCTATGCGTTTGAGAAATATACCAGGATCCAGAGAAGCCATTGCCGCCAGCGAGTATGTTATTCAGGAGGATGTTATGGAGACGAAGCGCGGCTGCTGGCAGGAAGTGTTTGAAAATACCAATCCGCTTTATATAGAGGTAGGCATGGGAAAGGGGAAATTTATTACGCAGCTGGCTCAGTCTCATCCGGACGCCAACTACGTAGGAATCGAGAAATATTCCAGCGTGCTTTTGCGCGCTCTTGAAAAGAGAGAGCTTCTCCCCGACCTGAAAAATCTGCTGTTTCTTCGCATGGACGCGGAGGATCTGCCCAAGGTCTTCGGAAAAAATGAGGTGGACGGTATCTATTTGAATTTTTCTGATCCCTGGCCTAAGGACCGCCACGCCAAACGCCGCCTTCCCAGCAAGGAATTTCTGACCCGTTATGATCAGATACTAAAACCAAAAGGACATGTAGAGTTCAAAACGGACAACCCATCTTTGTTTGACTTCGCTCTGGAACAGGCAAAAGAAGCCGGATGGATCATAGACGCATTTACCTATGATCTGCATCATGATGACGTGATGATGGAAGGAAATGTCATGACAGAATATGAGGAGCGATTCTCCGCCCAGGGAAACCCAATCCACAAGGTAATACTGCACCGAGAACGTTAGACTGGATTTACTCATATATTAAATCAGATGTTGCCCTCAACTAACGACACAAATTGGAGGCCCTCATGGTCCATAAAAATAAATGGCAGGAAATGCTCTACCGCGCCACATATGATAAGCCCGGCCTAAACCGCCGGGCTTTTGCTTTCAAAAAATCTTTGGATGAAGTAAAAAAAACACTGCAGGAAAAAGGAACGCCCCGAAAAAATCATTAAACATCGTTCAGAGCAATACCTTTCTTTGACAGACGATGCCCCATATACAGCTCCGCCAGATATCCGAGGGTGGCGACCACCGGCACGCCAAGGAACATTCCCGGAACACCGAAAAACTTGCCGCCGAGAGTAATTGCAAAGATAATCCATAGTGGTTTCATACCTGTAGAATTTCCCAGCAGCTTCGGTCCCAAAATCAAGCCGTCAAACTGCTGCAGCGCCAGGATCATAATTGCAAAAATAAGCGCCTTAACGGGATCCACACTCAAAATGACGATAATTCCGGGAATTGCGCCAATAAACGGTCCGAAGTAGGGAATCATATTTGTAATGCCCACAAAAACACTGATCAGCAGGACATAAGGCAGCCGCAGTATTGTCATCAGTACTGCGCACAGAATACCGATGATAAAGGAATCGATCATCTTACTCACCAGGTAACGGCTGAAAATATTGTTGCATTCCTTTAAGATGTCTTTTGTCCTGGCCAGTTTTTTCTGGGGAATAAAAGCACACAGCGCAATTTTCACCAGTCTCTTCAGAGAAGCCTTTCCGTACAGCATATAAACCGATACCACCAAGGCGATCAGAAAATTTGCCAGCCACTGTGCCACAGATACAGAGGCCGTATAGAGTACCGGTATCAGTTCTCCCGACATGGATTTTAGGCTTGAGGTCAGATCAGGCTGAATATCTTTCAGCATAGTGATGATGGAACTGAAATCCACCTCGGGAAAACGCTCCTGCAAAAACCCCACCCATTCCAGCAAAGAGCGGTAGGCAGTGGGTATACTGTTCACCAGATCCGCCAGATTTCGCACCACCTCAGGAAGTACATAAATCAGTATTGTGATCAATAGCCCCAATCCTATCAGATATACGATAAACATGGAAACCACCAACACCACTTTTTCGTTTATACGCTTCACTTTTGTCTTTTTTAAAAGCTTCGTGAGGAAACTGCTCACCACCTTTACAAATGGATTTAAAATATACGCGATCAAAAGGGCGATCAGGAACGGACCCAGCGCCCGGATCAATCCGCCAAAAAAGGCCCTGGTCTGATCAAAAGATATAATGGCCTTAATAACAACGGTACACAATATGACAAGAATAAAAGTGTAGACACAGACCGTAAAATACTGGTCGTTCTTTATAAATTTCTGATTTTCTTTTCTATTCTCCTGCATTTTTCTCTCCCACAAATGAGTAATATAGACTCGCAAAATCTGCTGAAGTTGCTGCACAACTTCTTTTCTATAGACTCGCAAAAACGCTTCCCGTTTTCGCTCGTTAATCTATCCGCTCCTTCGGAGCTTTGCATCTTTTGCTTCGCAAAATCTGCTGAAGTTGCTGCGCAACTTCCGATAGATTACATTATAAAAGTGGTTAACGTTACATGCAAGGAAAAAATATTAATTGTGCACGTTCCGACCTGTATTACAAAAACTTTTGAAATTTCTATAAATTTTTTAAAGAAATGCTTGCAATTCTTAACTTTTTATAATATAATAATCTCTGTTCTTCGGAAAGACATAGATATGCGCCTTTAGCTCAGTTGGTAGAGCACCTGACTCTTAATCAGGGTGTCCAGGGTTCGAGCCCCTGAAGGCGCACTGAAAGTACTGATTTTGCAGACATAGGAGCTGTGGGGTCGGTGCTTTTTTCTTATGTCTGAAAAAGCCAGTATTTATGCGCCTTTGCGGGCTTTTGTCTGT
>CADCMM010000117.1 GCA_902802515.1 uncultured Lachnospiraceae bacterium | reverse complement strand
TGAACCGGTATCTGTACTGTATCAACGATCCGGTTCAGCTGGGGGACCCGAGCGGAAATGACATAAAGACCGTAGTAGGCGGTATCACAGGGCTTGCTGCGGGAGCACAGTCCGCATACCAGGCAGCTGCGACAAGCGCGCAAAATATGGGGGCAAATAAGTTCCAGGCGGCAGTTGCCGGCGTGAGCAGCGTCATCTCCGGCGGCGTTGCGGGAGCAAAAGCGGGCAGCAGCGCGGCCCAGTATGCCACAACCGTGAGCGAGGCCGCCCGGTATGGTGCAGCTGCCGGAGCGACCGCCGGGTACTATGAGGGGATCAAATCCGGCCTGAACTATACGAAGAGCATCGATAACTCGGACAGAGCCGACTGGAAGGCCTACCGCATACGATACGAGGCAGAACTTAAGGTCCAAGCCCTCAGGGAGAGTGGGAATTACTCTATCACAGCGGAAAATGAGATCTGGAGCAGGGCCTGCGCCGCCTATGCCGGTCTGGGAGATCCGGAGGGAAGCGGGAAAAGGCACACCCAATTAGGCTTAATCCATGGTGAATTTTATAGTGACATCTCACCCTAAAAGTGGTAGATTGAGAAAGGAGAAAAACTATTGGAAAGGCAGTAAATAAAAATGAGTGCAGAAATTAATATTGACATAGAAGATATGTATCGGCTTATGGGCGTCTCGCCGGAAGTCTATCAGTTTGGAAGAACTATTGAGGAAAAGCTAAAAGACCGCTTTGCGAAGATAGATGAAACCGCAGAGTATAATCAATTGAAGGTGATTCACGCGATGCAGAAAAACCGCGTCAGCGCCGACCATTTTAACGGCAGCAGCGGTTACGGATATAACGATATCGGCAGGGATGATCTGGAGAAGGTGTATGCAGATACGTTTCATACAGAGGCTGCCCTGGTGCGTCCGCAGATTACCTGCGGGACCCACGCCCTGGCCATTGCATTGGCAGGAAATTTAAGGCCGGGAGATGAGCTGCTTTCCATCAGTGGAAAACCCTACGATACTCTGGAAGAGGTCATTGGCATCCGCCCCTCCAACGGCTCTTTGGCTGAGTATGGAATTACTTACCGCCAGGTGGAATTGCTGCCGGATGGAAGATTTGATTTTGATGGTATCAAAAATGCCATCCGTCCCAACACAAGGTTGGTGGAAATTCAGAGGTCAAAAGGATATCTCACCAGACCCACGCTGTCTGTAGAAGCGATAGGGGAGGCTATCGCTTTTGTGAAGAGTATCCGATCGGATATCATCTGCATGGTGGACAACTGCTACGGGGAATTTGTAGAACGGGTGGAACCTTCTGATTTCGGAGCAGACATGGTGGTAGGATCTCTGATCAAAAATCCCGGAGGGGGGCTGGCCCCCATCGGCGGCTACATTGCCGGAACCAATCAATGCGTGGAAAATGCCGCATACCGTCTGACTTCCCCGGGACTTGGCAAGGAAGTAGGCGCTTCCCTCGGAGTGATGCGGTCATTCTATCAGGGATTCTTCCTGGCGCCAACGGTAACCGCCGCCGCACTGAAAGGCGCTATCTATGCCGCAAATATCTATGAGGCATTGGGATTTAAAGTGGTTCCAAACGGCAGTGAGCCCCGTTATGATATTATTCAGGCAGTGGAATTTGGCTTTCCGGAGGGCGTCATAGAATTTTGTAAGGGGATTCAGGCCGCAGCCCCGGTGGACAGCTATGTCACGCCGGAACCCTGGGCGATGCCGGGATACGACAGTGATGTGATCATGGCTGCAGGCGCGTTTGTGCAGGGATCCTCCATCGAACTGAGCGCGGACGGTCCCATCAAGCCGCCTTACGCTGTCTATTTCCAGGGAGGACTTACCTGGGAACACGCCAAACTCGGGATCTTAATGTCCCTGCAGAAATTAATGGAAAGCGGGGCAGTTGATATTAAGAATTCGCAGTTGTGAACGGAGGGTATTATGAGAGAAATCATCGTAGCGGGCTGCGGACCGGCCGGAATGCTGGCTGCAATAGCGGCCGCCAGAGAGGGAGCGAAAGTTACTATTCTGGAGGCGCAGGAAAAGCCCGGAAGAAAACTTTTGATGACCGGAAATGGCCGCTGTAATCTGACAAATTTAGACCCGCAGCTTCCCAGGAGCTATTATGGAACCAATCCGGAAATCGTGAGAAAATTGGCATCAGGCATATTTGAACAGTTTTCTGTTTCTGATACGCTGGCATTTTTTGAGGAGCTTGGTCTGTTGACCATGGATAAAAACGGCTATATTTATCCATACACCGGACAGGCATCCAGCGTACTGGAACTTTTACTGCAGGAGCTAAGGCGCTTAAAAGTAAAGCTGAAATTTTCAGAAAAGATCTTAAGCGCCACCTGGCGGGACGGATGGTGGGATGTCAATACCGCCAGCTGGACTTACCGCTGTGATCATCTGATTCTTGCCTGTGGTTCCAGGGCGATTTCCTCTACCGGTTCCGATGGAAGCGGTTACACTCTGGCGAAGCAGATGGGGCACTCGATCGTGCCTGTCCTTCCGGCTCTGACAGCTTTGAACGTAAAAGGAAATTCCTTTGCTTCCTGCTTCGGGGTGCGATGCCACGCAAAGATATCGCTATGTGTTATGACTGGAAACAGTAAAGACAATGCTGCCTGGGAGACACTGGCACAGGATACAGGAGAACTGCAATGGACGGATAATGGTATTTCTGGAATCGTGGTATTCCAGGTCAGCCGTTTTGCTTCCCGGGCGCTGCATAACGGTAATAAAGTCAGAGTGATCCTGGATTTTCTGCCGGAAATACCATCTGTAGAATTGCGGTCTATTTTGGGA
>CADCMM010000116.1 GCA_902802515.1 uncultured Lachnospiraceae bacterium | reverse complement strand
GCAAACGCTTTTATCGCGAACGATGTCCGGGCAAATGTAACGCAGCAAAGTGAAGGTAGGAAACTATGTTTTCAGCAGACATTATTTCTTACAAGCCGTTATTACGCAGTGGGTGTTCCAGAAATAATTCCTTTTGCAACTGCCACTTCTATTAATCCTCTTCTATGTGATCCAGTCCCTGGGCGATGATAGTCCTCACATGGTCATCGGCCAGGGAATAAAAGATGGATTTTCCTTCCCGGCGGTTTTTCACCAGCTTATTCTGTTTCAGAATACGGAGCTGATGGGAGATGGCAGACTGAGTCATGTTCAAAGCCTGGGCCAGATCACAGACGCAGACCTCCGCCTCAAAGAGGACGAAGAGGATACGGATGCGGGTGGAATCCCCAAAAACTTTAAACAACTCTGCCAGATTATATAACTCTTCCTCCTGCGGCATCTTCTCATTCACGATCTTCAGAAGCGCTTCGTGAACTTCTACCAAGTCACAGCATTCGATATCTTTTTCATTTTTATTCATGATAATTCCAGCTTTCTATAGCTTCGGAATCACATCAAGTGTTTCCGAAGCGTGCTCGCCTAGCCCCGAAGGGGCGTATCCGCCGACAGGCGGATTTTGGGATGACTTCCTTAGTCGTCCCAAAAGGCATGATATTTCGTCACAATTTCTTTACATTCAGTGCCCGGATCGCATTTAGGACTGCCAGCACCATCACGCCGACATCCGCAAATATTGCAAACCACATATTTGCAATTCCAAGAGCTCCAAGAATCAGGCAGATCAGTTTGATGCCGATAGCAAAGTAAATATTCTCATACACGATGCGCAGGCATTTGCGGGAAATGCGGATAGCCTTGGAAATCTTCAGAGGATCGTCATCCATCAGGACAATATCCGCGGCCTCAATAGCGGCGTCAGATCCCATAGCTCCCATGGCAATACCGATGTCGGCCCTGGATAATACGGGTGCGTCGTTGATGCCGTCTCCCACAAAGGCCAGGGTATCTTTCGCCTTCTTTTCGTTCAGAAGTCTCTCTACGATCCTCACCTTGTCGGCGGGAAGCAGCTCGCTGTAAACTTCCCTGATGCCCAGTTCCTTCGCAGTCTGCCGGGCCACACTCTCGGCATCGCCGGTGAGCATGACAGTTCTGGATACTCCGGCGGAGCGCAGAGCCTGGATCGCTTCTTTCGCATGGGGCTTAATGACATCGGAGATTACGATGTGACCGGCATAGGTGCCGTCAACAGCAATGTGAACCAGGGTTCCTACCGTATGACAATCACTGCAATCCGCTCCGATCCGCCGCATCAGCTTTGCATTGCCCGCAGCCACAGAAATACCGTCCACCGTGGCGATCACGCCGTGGCCGCTGATCTCCTCTACCTTGGATACCCGGCTCTGATCCGGAATTTTGCCGTAGGCTTTTTGCAGGCTCTTGCTGATTGGATGGGAGGAATGACATTCAGCCAGGGCTGCGTACTCCAGTAGTTTTTCCTCCGATATCGTGTTGTGATGGATCCCTGTCACTTCAAATACACCCTGCGTCATGGTACCGGTCTTGTCAAACACCACACATTTGGTTTGAGAGAGGGTCTCCAGATAGTTGGAACCTTTTACCAGAATCCCGGCATTGCTGGCGCCGCCGATACCGGCGAAAAAACTCAGCGGAATACTCACCACCAACGCGCAGGGGCAGCTGATAACCAGGAAAGTCAGGGCTCTTAATATCCAGTCGCTCCATTCCGGGGATGATCCAAGAAACAGCACGCGGATCAGGGGCAGCACAATGGCCAGAGCCAGTGCGCTGCAGCAGACTGCCGGAGTGTAGTAACGCGCGAATTTTGTGATAAAGTTTTCCGATCTGGATTTTTTGGAACTGGCATTTTCCACCAGATCTAATATCTGCGATACTGTAGATTCACCAAATTCTCTTGTGGTCCGGATTTTCAGAAGGCCGCTTTGATTAATACATCCGCTGATGACCTCATCCCCCACCGTGACTTCTCTCGGGAGACTCTCACCTGTGAGCGCGCTGGTATTCAGCGTGCTGCTTCCCTCCGTCACAATACCGTCGATAGGAATCTTCTCTCCCGGCTGTACCACGATGATGGTACCTGGTTCCACCTCATCCGGATCCACCTGTTCCAGGGTGCCGTTTTGTTCAATATTGGCATAATCGGGGCGGATATCCATCAGTTCACTGATGTTTCTTCGGCTTTTTCCCACCGCATAGCTCTGGAACAATTCTCCGATCTGATAGAACAGCATAACCGCCACTCCCTCCACGTACTCTCCCAGGAGAATGGCGCCGATGGTGGCCACTGCCATCAGGAAATTTTCGTCAAATGCCTGCCGGTTCCGGATGCCTTTCCATGCCTTTTTCAAAATATCATGGCCGATAACAAAATAGGGGACTAAAAATAACCCAAATTCTAACCATCCTTCAACAGGCAGTAATTTCAGCAAGGCGATAAGGATCGCTGCCACGATAATGCGGATCAGGACATTTTTTTGCTTCTTATTCAAAAAAATCACGCTCCATTCCTAATGCTTATTGCGACAGCCCCTTAGAGAAAGATTTCGCAGTCATCTTCTACTTTTTTGCAGTTCTTCAGAACTTCCTGCATAACGTCCTTCGGCGATGCGCCCTCTTCGAACTCCACAATCATTTTCAGTGTCATGAAATTAACGGTAGCATCTTTCACACCGGCAGTGTGTTTAGCGGCCTCCTCCATTTTATTTGCGCAGTTAGCACAGTCCACGTCGATTTTGTAAGTTTTTTTCATAGCGGTACGATCCTTTCTGGTTATTGGAATTAGATATTTTCATATGAACATTTATTCATGTGTTTGAAAATATTATAGCATGGATTGGAGCATTGTCAATACCCTTCCATGCCATAATTTGCCTGATTTGTTACTATTCACAGCCTGTTTGAAATCGGGTTCTGGCTTGTTATGCTTGCATGGACAAGACAGGTTCTGATTTCAAACAATGCCTGCGAAGCAGGAAC
>CADCMM010000115.1 GCA_902802515.1 uncultured Lachnospiraceae bacterium | reverse complement strand
GTTTCATCTGGATTATATCCCGCCCGTCGGGCTGTTTTCTTGAATAAACGAAACAAATATTTCCTGAATGAAACAAAGAACTACTTTACGGAATAAAGTCTTCCCGAACCGGCGTGAAGAACTCCAGGAATACGGTTTCTTCGTCAAATCGGGTGAATGTGTGCGGGACATTTGGCTCGATGGTTACGGTATCTCCCGCTTTTAAGATCATCTTTTCTTCCCCAATCTGGAATTCTCCCTGGCCCGAGATCACATAGTCGATCTGGCGGTGGGGATGGGAGTGAAGCGGAGCACCGTCCCCCTTCTTTCCGGTAAGACGGTTCAGAGTATACGTTTTTCCGGTCTCATCGTAGCAAAGTCGTTCTAAAGAACAAGTCTCAGACATTTGAATCACAGGTACATCTTTCAATGGATTAATTTTCACAATCATTACCTCGCTTCCGGTTTTATTTCCTATATTGAATAAGAATATTATAAATTAAAATGTCAAGTTTGTCTATCGCGGAATGACACTGCGACGATTTAAACAAATAAAGCGTGAAATCTTGACAAAGTTAAGAAAATGTAGTTAAATGGATAGGAATTTAGCACTTTACTGTGAAAAAATATAAGGAGGAAGAGGTATGTTAAAAAATAGGGTAGCAGTATCTATGTTGTCTGTGGCTCTCACTGCAGCTGCACTTTGTATGCCGGCTATGGCAGAGGGAACGGTGAATGAGAAGGAAGAGATCAAGGTAGGTTTCATTCAGCTGGTAGATATGGCTGATGCGACCCAGATGAGAGAATCTTTCCAGGCACGGTTGGATGAAGAAGGATACGGAGATAAGATCGTGGCAGATTACCAGGATGCAGCAGGAGATGTAAACACAATGGCTTCTGCATTGCAGAAATTTGTGGATAATGAGGTGGATCTGATCGTTCCGATGCTTACGCCTCCCACCCAGGCAGCTGTCAGCATGGACAGCGGTATTCCCATCATTTTTATGAGCGTTGTGGATCCGGTATACTCTAAAATCATGGAAGATCTGGAGACAGTAAACAATCTGGCTACCGGAACTTCCAATACGATTCCGGCGGATCTGATTATGGAGACTGCTTTTGACATTACTCCGCTGGAAGAAGGAAAATTAGTAGGTATCCTTTACAATTCTTCTCAGAATAATTCTCAGTGTACGATGGAAGCGGCCTGCAAATATCTGGACGAAAAGGGGATTGGTTATCAGATCAAGGAATATACCGATGTGGCCACTGGGGTTCAGGCAGCGCAGAGCTTTGATCCGGATGAGATCGGTTTTGTATATTCCACGTTGGATTCTATCATTGCTTCAAACTTTAATCAGGTTGGAGAAGCCCTGATCGAACTTGGCATTCCCTGCTATGGCGCGGCAGACGCTATGACCACTGGCGGTGCTTTCTGTTCCTATGGAGTTGATTACGGTATCGTAGGTGAAATGACAGCGGATATGGTTATTGATTGGTATAACGGTACTGCATTGGAAGATATGCCCTGCCAGCAGTACAGTGATTTCCAGCTGATCATCAACAGTGATGTTCAGGAAGCGCTGGGTATTGAGCTGAGCGAAGAAAATACAGAGGCAGCCACTTTTGTGCAGACGGTAGCTGCAAATTAAAACGGAGAGAAAACGCGTTAGCGCAGGATGGAGTTAAGTATGGCAAATCAGCTGCTGGGTGCCACGGAACTGGGGCTTGTGTATGGACTCATGGTTCTGGGCGTTTATATCACATTTCGAATTCTGAAGATACCGGATCTGACGGTGGATGGCAGTGTGGTGCTTGGAATGAGCGTCACAGCGGTAGTTACGAACCACGGATTTCCAATACTCGCGCTGCTCTTGGCAGCACTGGCGGGGATGGCGGCAGGAACCGTGACAGGTTTTTTGCAGACGAAATTGAAGATACCGCCGATTTTGGCAGGCATATTGACCATGAGCGGCCTCTATTCCATAAATTTGCTGATCATGAACGGATCACCAAATGTGTCCATGCTCGGAACAAATACGGTTTTTTCCATGCTTATCAACGCGACAGGCGTCTCCAAACATGCAGGTAATATTATTGTCGGAGCTCTTGTATGTGGACTGGTCGTACTGGTGATTGAACTGTTTTTCCGCACGAGACTTGGACTATATATCCGGGCGACGGGGGACAATGAGGAAATGGTGCGCGCCTCCTCCATTGATTCTAATTACATGAAATGGATTACGCTGGCCATTGCAAATGGCTGTGTTGGTCTTGCCGGAGGACTGGCAGCGCAGTATCTGCATTATTCCGATATCACCAGTGGGAGTGGAACCATAGTGATCGGCTTTGCTGCTGTGATCATCGGAGAAGCGGTCTGTGGGAAAAAGAGCCTGACGCTTGGATTTATCGGAACCATTATTGGATCGATCCTGTACCGGGTATTCATCGCTCTTGCGCTGAACACAGATTTTCTTCCAAATTATTTCCTGAAATTTGTTACCGTGGTGATCATTACGATCGCGTTGGCCATCGGCCCGGTGAAGGAGGCGATTGCTTCCTCCAGAAAAAAGGCAAGGAGGATGAAAGAAAATGCTGACGCTTAAAAATGTCTCAAAAACCTTTTATCCGGGAACTGCCAACGAAAAGAAGGCCCTTAGCCACTTTTCTCTTCATCTGGATCCCGGGGATTTCGCCACGATCATCGGTTCTAACGGAGCAGGAAAAACGACGCTATTCAATGCCATTGCAGGCGTATGGCTGACGGATGAGGGAAAGATCACCATAGATGGTGAAGATGTCACTTTTATGAGTGAAACGAAGCGCGCCAGGATGATCGGCAGGATCTTCCAGGATCCAATGAAAGGATCTTCCCCCAGTCTAACGATCGAAGAAAATCTGGCAATGGCCTACGGCTCCGGCCATCATCTTCTGAGTCCGGCTATCAGCCGCAAAGATGAACAGTTCTTTCGGGAAACTCTGGCAAGACTGGAAATGGGTCTGGAAGATCGGATGAAAGTTAAAATGGGAACGCTTTCCGGCGGACAGAGGCAGGCGGTCACTCTTTTGATGGCGACTCTGGTCACACCAAAGATTTTACTGCTTGACGAGCATACAGCCGCGCTGGATCCGCTGACTGCAGAGAAGGTGCTGGCTATCACAA
>CADCMM010000114.1 GCA_902802515.1 uncultured Lachnospiraceae bacterium | reverse complement strand
GCTGGTGATATTGACGGCTGTTTTTTTGGTGGTTTATCTGATTCGCAGAATGCCGGTGCAATATAGCTGGCAGATTGCCATTGTCTCCGGTGTGCTGGTGTACGGACTGCTGTCCGGAACAAGTATGATTCTGCTGGATCTTGATTTATCGCCGGTGAATCTGGCAGCAGATCTCATGATTGGGGCAGCTGCAGGGTTTCTGGTACAGTTTTTCTGTTTCTCACTGGATTACCGGAAAGTGGAATACCTGCAATTTGAAGATGATGATTATTATTACTATGTGAAGGCCGTTTCCAAGCTGAGAAGCAGTATGGATGAAGGTGAATCTGAAGAGGGAGATTACATAGAATGAACAGGGTATCGCTGTGGTTTACTGACAATTTTTCATGGCTGCAACTTCCCGGTATTTCAATTTCTGTTACCGATATAATGGAGATTATTATTCTGGCATATCTGGTATACAAGCTTTTGCTCTGGATCAAAAATACCAGAGCCTGGACGCTGCTGCGGGGACTGTTAACCATAGCGGTCTGCGTAACCCTTGTATACTTGTTGAACATGCAGACATTGATCTACATTGTAAATCGAGGCATAAGTATCGCGATCATTACGGCAGTGGTGGTATTTCAGCCGGAACTTCGCCGAGTACTGGAACAGTTGGGCGAGAAACGTCTGCTTTCTTCTCTTCTGCCGCTTGACAATGTCCGCACGGTACAGCAGTTGTTCAGCGACAAGACAGTGAGTGAATTAATAAAGGCTACGGTAGAGATGGCGAAAGTAAAGACTGGCGCATTGATCGTTATTGAGCAGAGAGAGACGCTGGAAGAGTATGAGCGTACGGGTATCCGCATTGACGCAGCGCTGACCAGCCAGCTTTTGATCAATATTTTTGAACACAACACACCTCTCCATGACGGTGCTGTAATCGTGCGGGGAGACCGCATTACCGCGGCCACCTGCTATCTGCCCCTGTCGGATAATATGCATTTGAGCAAGGAACTGGGGACCAGACACAGAGCTGGTGTGGGTATCAGCGAGGTGACGGATTCTCTGACCATTATAGTATCGGAGGAAACGGGACATATTTCTATTGCCTATAAGGGACAGCTGGATCGGAATGTCAATGTGGATCAGCTTAGGGAACGACTGACACTTCTGCAGAATAAGTCCATTGTCTCCAGGAAATTTAAATTGGGGAAGGGATGGGTCAAGAATGAAAAAAATATCAGCCAGTAAACTGACCGGAAATCTTCCGCTGAAGATTATATCCGTAGTGATCGCGTTTTTGATCTGGCTTCTTGTGAGCAATACCAACAACCCGATCCAAACCAAAACGTTTTCTAATGTGCCTATTACCATCGTCAACCAGAGCAGTGTGGCTGACATCGGAAAAGTGGTGGAGCCTGAAGGGAACGGCATGGTTACCCTGCGGGTCAAGGAGCGGCGCAGAGTTCTGGATCAGCTGACCAGAAGTGATTTTTATGTGGAAGCGGATATGGAAAATATCAATTCCATGAATTCAGTACCGCTGACAGTAACCTGCAGCAATTCTTCCGTGAGCTGGGATGAGATTGACATTCTCCCGTCTTCGTTGAAAGTGGAGCTGGAAGACAAAGTGGAACAGGCCTTTGTGGTGTCTGTGTCTGTGTCTGGTACTGCAGCTAATGGTTTTGCAGTGGGCGAAACAGAAATCGTACAGGGTAAGAATATTTATATTGCAGGTCCGGAATCGGTAATGAAAATCATCAATCAGGTGGTAGCACCGGTGAATGTGGGAGGATTGAATTCGGATGTGACGCTGACAGCTGCGCTTAAGGTATATGATAAGAACGGTGCCGATATGCAGGATAAGCTGAGTACGCTGGAGTTTAAGGACAGCAATGGGGCAGTGCTGACAGACGGTATTGTGCAGGTAGATGTGAACATGTGGAGTGTGAAAACAGATATTGCTCTTGAGGTAGATACCATAGGAACGCCCGCTTATGGTTATCGGGTATCTGGAATCAATACCATACCGGCAAGTGTCAGTCTGGCGGGAACAGAGGATGCGCTTAAGGCTCTTGGTGGAAAGCTGACACTGAAAGATACAATTTCAGTGGCGGGAGCTGCGGAGAATATTTCGGAAGAACTGGATCTTACCAATACGCTGGCGGATATGGAAGGGTTAAAAATGCTGGCGGACGCAGAGCCGAATATTATGGTAGAGGTTCAGATTGATAAAAACGGAGACGAGACTGTTAGCATTCCTCTTAGCAGTGTGGAACTTTTAAACCAGCCTGCGGGGGTTAATCTGGTCTTTACTCCTGCGGATAAGATTTTCATAGGCATCCACGCCGCCAGTGATGAACCACAGGAGTTGACGGAGGAAGATATCAAGGCCAGCATTGACCTTGCTCCCTGTGCGGAAGAAGGTAATCACGAACTAACGGTGAATGTGGAATTGCCGGAAGGATATGAACTGGCTTCAGATGTAACCATCATAGTAAATTCGGAACGACAGCCGACAGAGGCGGAAACGGAGTGAGGCAGCATGGTGAGACGGAGAGTTACGATACTAAATGAAAACGGACTTCACCTGAGACCTGCGGGTCAGCTTTGCCAGCATGCCATGGAATATGACTGCAAGGTAGAAATGGTGATCGGAGAGAAAACCTATAACTTGAAGAGCGTGATCAGCGTCCTCAGTGCCCAGGTCAACTGCTCCAGAGAGATTGAATTGGTCTGCGACGGACCGGAGGAAGAACAGGCGCTGGAAGAGATGGCGCAGTTCCTCGCCGGGGATCTGTAGTTTGCCACAGCAGAAGGGGCTGTCTCACTAAGCATTTTATTGCATAATTATAGTTTTCTGAGGAACGCTTTCGCTTCCCGCCAGGAAGTACCAACGAGGAGGCATCCTGACACGCAGTGTCATTGGAATGATGCCGACGACCTGTCAGGTGCGCAAAGCGCGCGTGACGATACAAAACGTATGATGAGGCTCTCAGAAAACTATAATTATGCATAGTATGCGTTTAGTGAGACAGCCCCTTCTGAATTCTTAGAGGTTAGGATCTGTGGGATCCCAGGGCTGAGTGATCTTTGCTGCCCAGGGCTTGCCCAGCGGGTCATCCGCGCTGCTGCCATAGAAAATGGTTACCTTTGTTCCGGCCGGGCAGTTATCGTAAATATATTTTGCACCGGCTACGGTCAGACGCACACATCCGGCGGAAGCGGGGTAGCCAAGTTTGTTATACTGTTCAACAGATAACGTGCGGTTATTACCGTAGGTGTAGTAATAAACAGAGTGGAACAGAATATTCCCGGTAATGGTCGTGGTATACTGACCATAAACATTTCCAAACAATTCGTGCCAACGGTGCTTCGTGCCGGGGAGGTAGAATGTGCCGGTGGGAGTGGCTCCGCCGAGACCCACAGAGCAGATCAATGCTTTGACAGGAGTCGTTCCCCGGTAAACCGTTACCACACAGGTACTCTGATTTACCTTGATAGACCATGGCCCGGTAGGAGTGGTGTCGATGGTGATATAACCGCTCTTTCCAAAATCATAGGATTTACCATCTATAGTTTTCTTTCCGGTGGTCATTTTGCCGGTAGAGGGATCCAGATAGTACTTTTTATTTCCCAGGGTCAGCCAGCCTTTCTGCATGACGCCTTTCTCGTTGAAATAGTAGTAAGAGCCGCCCTTTTGCATCCAGCCGGTAATCGCCTGCCCATAGCGGGAAGAAACAGTACTCATATAATATGTTTTTCCGTCAATGGTTATCCAACCGGTTTTCATGGCGCCGGAAGCTGTGGCATCGAAATAATAGTATTTATTTTTGATGGTGATAAGTCCTGTTTTCTGGATGCCTGATTTATCGCTGTAGTAGTATTTTCCGTCCAGAGCTTTGAACTTTCCTGTCTGCAAACGTCCCTTCGAGTTGAAATAATAAATTTTCTGATTAATGGTCTGCCAACCGGTTGCTCTGGCGCCATTCTGCGCTGGATCAAGATAGTAGAAGCGCTTTGAACCTCGATACCATCCGGTTATCTGAACACCGTTTGCGTTGAAAAAGTAATATTTCGTATTGATTTTCTTCCAACCGGAAACCCGTGCAAGCGTCTTCGGATTAAAATAGTAGTTCTTTTTGGCAATGGTCTGCCAGCCGGATTTCAGGATACCGTCTTTGCCGGCATAATAGTACTTTCCGCTTTTTTTAATCCATTTCCTGGCGCAGATGACGCCTGTCCTGGATTTAAAATAATAATAGTTTCCCGAACCCTTGGGCACTTCCTGAAAACCTTTCAGGCCGGTGTATATTTTTTGGGTTACATTATCATACAGATAAGACTTCCCGGATATTTTTTTTACAATAACTGCTGATCCTGTGACGGCAGTTTCGGTTTCAGTCACGGCTTCGGTTTCAGCGGCTTTGGCTGAAAATGTAAAACAGATCATCATGCAAAACATGACCAGAAATCGACCAAGCATTTTTTGAAAACGCATAAATCTTCCTCCCCTTTTTCTTAATATCCACATTATAACAGAAAAGGAATTATTGTACAATCGTCGGAATGACGGTTTTTTTCCTTTTTATTTCGGTTGTCTTTTGTGATGATGTAGACTATAATGTAACGTGTCAGGTTTAGAGAGGCAAGACCTGACATGTTAACCAGCAAAAATGTAAACCAAAAAGGGGTAGGGGGTTATGTGGTATGGTGAGAAGAGAAAAATATAAAAGACTTATCATGTTTCTGGCCTCTGTGTTAGTGATCGGCCTGCAGACGTTAAATTTTGCCTATGTCTGGTTTACGCAGTATAATTTCAGAAGTGTGATTGGGTCTACTTACTGGCGCCGGGGGCATTGGGCATTGTTTGCGCTGTACGCGCTTATCGTGTTTATTGTGTCCAGGTTGTTTGGCGCGCTGAAAGTAGGGTACATGCGGATGCTGGACGTGATCATCTCGCAGATATTGTCAGTGATCTGTACCAATATCATTGCATACATTCAACTTGCGCTGATCGGACGTTGGAGGTTTATGGATCATGGTGTTCCCATGGTTTATCTGACGCTGGTGAACCTGGCGGTGGTTCTGTTCTGGGCGGCAGCCGTGCGCTGGATGTATGTTAATATTTATCCGCCAAGACAGATGATATTGGTTTACGACAGCAGAAATCCGGAAAAACTTTTGAAGAATATTTCTTCCCGGGCAGACAAGTATGTCATAAGCGAAGCAGTGTATCTGGGCAGAGGTATGGACTATATTAAGGAAAGAATTTTGCAATACCAGGGTGTTATGATAGGGGATATGCCTTCTCATGAACGAAATCTTCTGGTAAAATACTGTTTTGAAAAAAATATCCGTTGTTACTGTTCTCCCAAGATTTCAGACATCATGATCATGAGTTCGGAGAAAATGCATATGTTTGATACGCCATTGCTGTTGTTCCGCAATCGGGGCCTTACAGTAGAGCAGCAGGCTTTCAAGCGAATGTTTGATATTATCTGCTCTATGCTCATGCTGGTGATTTTATCTCCGGTCATGCTGATAATCTCATTGCTGGTGAAGGGATATGACGGAGGACCAATATTTTACAAACAGGAACGCTTGACTCAGGACGGAAAAGTTTTCCTGGTATATAAATTCCGCAGCATGCGGGTAGATTCCGAGAAAGCTGGCGCCAGACTGGCTATGAAGAATGATGACCGTATTACGCCGGTGGGCAGAGTGCTGAGAAATATTCATTTTGATGAATTACCTCAGCTGCTTAACATTCTCAAAGGGGATATGTCTTTAGTGGGACCGCGGCCGGAGCGCCCGGAGATTGCCGCGGAATATGAAAAAGAAATACCGGAATTCTCTTACCGTCTGAAAGTAAAAGCAGGTTTGACGGGATATGCACAGGTTTACGGGAAATATAATACAACACCGTACGATAAGTTGAAATTGGATCTGACTTATATTGAAAATTATTCTTTTTTTCTGGATCTGCAGCTGATCGCTACCACGGTGAAGATTTTGTTCCAGAAAGAAAACACGGAGGG
>CADCMM010000113.1 GCA_902802515.1 uncultured Lachnospiraceae bacterium | reverse complement strand
CAGCACGCGCTGCACGCCTACACCCCGTCGGATATGAAAAATATCAAGGCAGCGGCAGATTCCTTCCGCATCAATCCGGCCTTTAAGACCGATGAAGTGTTGACAAACCTCGGGATCGGAGAGGCGCTGATCTCGGTGCTGGATGAGACGGGAACTCCGGGCATCGTGCAGCATTGCCGAGTGCTTCCCCCTCAGAGCCTGATGGGAGGTATCAGCGATGAGGAGAAGCAGCAGGAGATTAAGATCAACAATCTTTATCTGAGATATCAGGATATGTTCGACCGGGATTCCGCTTATGAAACACTGGAGCGCAAGAGAGAGCAGGACGCACAGGATCGGGCGCAGCAGGCGGAGGCCCTGGCCAGGGCGAAGGAAGAGGAACGTCTGGCGAAAGAGCAGGCGAGAGAAGAGGAACGTCTGGCAAGAGAACAGGCGAAAGAGGAGGCCCGGCTGGCCAGAGAGAAGGCCAGACAGGAAGAAAAACTGGCCAGGGAAAAAGAGAGGGAAGAACAGAAAAAGCAACAGGCG
Organism: uncultured Lachnospiraceae bacterium; assembly: GCA_902802515.1. Lineage (GTDB taxonomy): Bacteria > Bacillota > Clostridia > Lachnospirales > Lachnospiraceae > Merdiplasma. The sequence continues at coordinate 2,794 of CADCMM010000113.1, read as the reverse complement.
GTGAAATCCGGCATCAACCGCGTGGCGGGAAGCGCCGCCGGAACCATTGGCCGGGAACTGGGCAACCAGCTGGGAAGCGCCGTGGGCGGCAGCTTCGGAAAGAGACTGGGCGGAAATGTGGGAGCGACGCTGGGAAGAAATATCCTGGGCACGCTGCTGAAGTCATAAAACAACCGTTTGGTTTTTGTAACAAAGATACGATCATGCAACAGGAGAATGGAAAAGCGCAAAGCATGGAGGGAATAGATATGGTCAGGGAGAATGACAGACTGTCTTACAAAGGAAAAAGCAGGATGATCCAGGCACTGAAATTACTGTTGCTTTGTGCGATCCTTCTGGCAGCAGGGGGCTTTGGAGTTAATTCGCAGAGCGTATGGGGGAGGACGGTACTGGTAGCCGGATCTGATTATCAGGGAAAGAACAACGAAGTCAGCGCGAAAACCGTTACCTCTATTTTGAACGCCATGAAAAACAGCGGATACGAGCGAGCCGACGGGATGCTGTTTGTAGGAGACTATACCATCATCTATGACGGTCTCACATTGGAGGATACGGAGGCGGGCATCGCTTCATTGAGATCCGCGGCCGCCTCGGTGTTCCCAACCCTGGATGAAACCAACGTGGTGCTCTCTTCCGGTAACCATGAAAAATATTTTACGTCCTCCTACTCCGCCAGCGGAGCCCATGAATTTGCGGAATACAGCGTGTTTGTCATCAACGAGGATGATTTTAAGTGGAACATGGATAACGACGAGGGCGCTGATATACAGGCCATCGCAAAAAACACTGCGAACAACCTGAAAAACTACCTGAATGGGAAGATCAGCCAGCAGTACGACCATCCGATCTTCGTTTTGTGCCATGTTCCGATCCACTATGAAGGCAAGACGGCCGAGCGGGAAGATGGAATCTACGGGAAATACCTGTTCCATGTGATGAACGAAGCGGGAGCGGCAGGGCTGAATATCTTCTTTCTGTACGGTCACATTCATTCCGGCAGCGCGGATGATCCAAATGGAGGATCCGCGGTATTTCTCACTAAGGGGGATCCGATCCTGATCCCGAACTTTAGCAGAGAAAGCTACACACAGGAAACCCTGAAATTCACTTACATGAATGCAGGGTATACCGGATATTATTCCGGGGGAAACGACACCACGCTGACCATGACATTATTTGATATTGATGGAAATAAGGTAGTGGTGAAACGCTATGATTCATACGGGCTGCATAATCTGAAATCCGCCGGCAGAACCATCACCCAGTCCGGCTATACTATTCCAAAAAATTCTCTGGTATATCAAAGTCCGCAGACGGTAATACCGCTGGCAGCCAGTGAATGGGAACAGATTGAAGGGATCGGAGAGGAAACGGAAACCCAGGAAGGAGAAATAACAACCTATACGGTGTCGGCCCAGTCCCTTCCGGTGGGAACAGCAATCCTTGGGAAATCAGTCACGGGAAGCGCCCAGTATGCAAAGGGCGATGTGGTCACACTGAGAGCGGAAACGTCAGAACGGGGGTATGTATTTTCCGGCTGGTATGAGCAATTAGGCGGAGATCGTATAAAAATTTGTGATTATGCCACGTTTCAGTTTTCCATGAAGTGTATGGACCGCGTGTTTGTTGCCATGTGGGAAAAGGCGGTCTATGCCGTACGGCTGGATCCAAACGGGGGAGAAATGCCGGAGGATATCTCCATAGAAGTAACCTACGGCGAACCCTACGGAGAACTTCCGGTTCCGGTCAGGGATGGCTATGAATTTCAGGGATGGTTTGAAGAAAGCGCCGGCGGAAAACAGATTTTTGCGGACAGCATCATGAAACGGCTTTCCGATCACAGCATTTATGCCCACTGGGAAGAAACAGAGCCGGAGACCGAAGCCGGGTCAGAGCCTGAGAGCGAGCCGGAGTCTGAGAGGGAGCCGGTGACGGAAATAGAACCGGAGTCAGAGACGGAGCATGAGCCAGTGACCGAAATCAAGCCGATGACAGAGGCCGAACCAGCCACAGAGACGCAGCCGGCAGCTAAGCCGGAAACGGAGGCTGTTCCTTCCCAGACAGAAAAGCCGGAGCAGACAAATCCAGATACAACGTCGCCTGATATAACCTTGCCTGTGCAGCCGTCCAACGGCGTTTCCATGCCGGCAAATGAACTGACAAAGGGAATGACTGCGCAACTGAAAAAAACAGCATATACATACACCGGAAAGGCGATCAAACCTGCGGTAAAGAGCATAAAGATCAATAAAAAGCCGGTATCGGTGAAAAATTTCGGCGTCACCTATAAAAATAATAAAAATGCAGGTTTTGGCCAGGTGCGGCTGACGGGGAAAGGAAAATATAAAAAGTATCGGGCAATTTTGTATTTTAAGATCAATCTGAAAAAGGCGGAACTTTCCTCCGTCAAGGCGAAGGGAAACGGTGCCCTTGCAGTGAAATGGAAGGCGGATGGGCAGGCCAAAGGATATAAAGTGCAATATTCGACCAACAAGAAGTTTCAGAAAGGAAAGACCATTACGGTCAATGGTCAGAATAAGACGTCCTGTACCATAAAAAACCTCACGCGAAAGAAAACATATTATGTGAGGATCCGGTCTTTCAGGAAGATAAACGGCGCCATCTGGTACGGCAGCTGGAGCAGTGTAAAACATGCCAAAACAAAATGATATAAAGTGTATGGAAGTTTGTGCAAAATCAGCCTTTACAAAATAATCAGTCAGCGTTATAATCGTCGGGAAGCGTATAAAAGCAAAACAAAGATATACTAAGTCTATAATGAAGGAAGAACCTG
>CADCMM010000112.1 GCA_902802515.1 uncultured Lachnospiraceae bacterium | reverse complement strand
CCCATGAAATCTGCCAGCGTCATGAAATTGTTTATCATGGCCTCTGTATATGATGCTATAGACCGCCAGGAACTGGAGCGCACCTCAGAGCTGGTGGACCGTCTGATTAACATGATTTCTTACAGCAGCAACGAAGCTGCCAACCGGCTTCTGATCCTGCTGGGCAAGGGTGATCTCTCCGCAGGAGTGAACTATGTAAACCACTATATCCAGAAGCACGGTTACAGTGATATGACCCATGAATACAATGGGTTTCAGGATGCTAACATGATCCTGGATTCCGGGCATTTTAATCAGATCAGCGCAGCGGACTGCGGACTTTTGCTGGAGCGTGTCTATCACCGGGACTTCTCTTCCCGGAAGGTGTGCAATGAAATTGAGGATATGATGCTAAAGCAGCAGACCAGATACAAAATTCCAAAGGGTCTGCCGGATGGCGTCCTGGTGGGAAATAAAACCGGCGAGATGGATATTGTAGAAAACGATGTTGCCGTTGTGTACGCACCGAAAAGCGATTACATTCTGTGTGTCTTCTCCAGCGACTGGAACAGCAAGGACAGCGCCCAAAGCCACATTCAGGAAATATCTTCTGTAGTATATGACTTTTTCAATGACGACAGTTATTATAGAATGGAAAACCGCGCGTTTCTGGAGCTTCTGCCGGACAGAACCACCGAAGGGGAAACTGAGGCAGAAGCCGAAACCGGGACACAAAGCGAAACTGAGACAGAAAGCGAAACCGAAACAGAAAGCGAAACCGAGACAGAAAGCGAAACCGAGACAGAAAGCGAAACCGAGACAGAAAGCGAAACTGAGACAAAAAGCGAAACTAAGACACGAAAGCGAGGAGGAAGCTAAGCTATGAGACTGTGGGGGAAATTATGGAAAGACAATCGTATGCTGCGGGATGTCGTGATCACTGACGAGAGCGACGACACCCGCACGCACAAGATTTTTCACAGCCTGGATGAACTGTGCTATGTGTTCGATCTGGGCAAACCCATCTGGCTGGACGCAACGGTCCGGGAATTTAAACGCCACAGCAAGGCACGTTTCTACCAGGACAGCTTCATAGAAGAAATTGACTTTGATTATCTGGAGATTCAGGTGATAGAGGAGTGATCATATATTATCTGTACTTTATCGTTTATCCTTGTCAATAAATTTCAGCATGATCATCGAAAAAAGCGCGAAAATTAACGCATACAGTATCAGCTCAATCCAACTTTCCACAATATTTCCATAAGTTTTGTCATATGCTCTTTTCTGGCTTGCCTTGGCAGCCTGTGTCTGAACGTATTCTTTTACCCTGTCTTCACCGATCACTTCCATAATCTTACCCAAGGTAAGATCACCGCCCACTTTCTGGCTTCTGATCTGCTGCGCATCTTCCGCTGTGTCCAGGATGTCCATCAGTTCCCCAACGGTTATCCCTTCTTCCACTTCCATGTCTCTAAGCTCCTGCAGATTCTCGTCTTCCCGGAGTGCATCGATGAGCATTCCTGCCGTTACATGTTCACTGATTTTTGTATCCTCCATTTTTTTCAACGTATTCCAGGCTGTTACCATTGGAAGATCATTGTAATCTGCCTGGGCGCAGATACAGGCAAGTCCGTATTTGGAAATGGTATAGTTGGATAGTTTCTCACCCCAGGAGGGAAGCGAAAACACGCCTCCGGAAAAAATCAGCTGGAAAATCAGTATAAATGGCATGATCGTCATGGCCGCGGTAGTGGTATGTACCACGCTGGAGACAAACAGAGCCAGCATATCCGACGCATAGATGATCAAAAATAATGTAATCCCGATATCCAGCATAAACCAGGGGGTCACATACCCTTCTTCGGGAAACAGGATCCCTGCGCGGCTGCATACCGGACCGATGTTCCCGCTTAACAATGTTTCTTTCCCGGCATATTACCTGAATCGAGTTAAAGCATCCATTCCAGATGGCTATACAGGTCAGCGCGAACGCTCCCTTAAGTGTTCCCTCCATGGTCAGGAAAAAGTCTTTTCGCACAACGTAGGATACAAGCCCCGCGATCACTGCAGCCATGGGCAGTACTTTCCAGTCATTCTGATAGATGAACATCCGAAAGAATTTCCCAAGATAGATAGGTACCTGCGCTTCCCGGCTCCGATGCCGGATCCCTCTGCGCAGTGGAAATGTCTGTGGTAAATTGCCGCCTCTTTTCTTAGCCATGGCACACCTCCGCGTATCTTGTAATGTATTCGTCGGCCTTTCCTTCCCCGCCTTCTTCTTCCCGGTTTACGCTCATGACGATTTCTTCCATCGTCTGTTTCCCAAAGAAGGTTTTTGCATCAGATATGCTGCCATAGTAGGCCAGCCGGCCTGTTCGGTTTGCGTCCTTGGCCAGGACAATGACATTATCAAACAGATCAATCACACGATCCGGCGTATGGGTGATAACAATAACGATCTTTCCCTGATCGGCGATCCTTCTCAGCTGCTCCATCAGCTCCCTGGCCATGACCCCATCCAGTCCGGAGTCCGGTTCATCCAGAATAAACAGTTCCGGATTAGAGATAAACTCCATCGCTATGGACAGCCGCTTTCTTTGCCCTCCGGATAACTTTTCCACCAGATTATTTTTCACGGCTTCCAGGCCAAAGACCTTCAATACTTCGTAGATGCGCTTGCGTCGATCCGCATGGGAAGCATCCCTGGGCAGACGGAGCGCGGCGGCGTCCGAAAGAGTATGTATTACGGTATCACTGCCCCGCATCAGATCCTGCTGCGGTACAAAGCCTGGTCGCTTTTGCTTTTTCATATCCGTTCACCGCATTGAGAAACGTAGTCTTCCCCGCACCGGCCCCCCAAGCAGCAGCACCATGCTTCCCGGTCGGATATACAAATGAATATCCCGGAGAAGGTATTTTTTCCGGAAAAAGTCCGGTACTGTCCGCTCCTCCAGATTCACGGTCAGACCGGTATCCATAATTTCCAAACTGGCGCCGGAGAGGAATGTGCGGGTTTCTTTTCTGATGTCTTCCGCCTGCCAGAGGGGCTTGAATTTCGATGAAAATCCCCAGTACAGCGCGGGAAGAAAATCAAAAATAGTCCATGGAATAATCCACCGTTTCTTCTTGCCGTATACTTCGATCAACCCCAGATAGATCCGGATCATATAAAAGAAACTGACAATTCCCAGTGTCATATATAGAATAATCGCCAGATAAAACCAGATGGTATTCTCATTCAGAAGATACGCCGTCACGTTGGATGCCGTCAAAAGTAAATAGACGATAAAGGCCGCCCTTCCCTCCGGTTCCCGTCCCCCGCAGACCGCCAGCTTGTAATATTTCGCGCAGGGCACAAATGCCCACCATCCCGGTATGCCGCTCTTTTTCAGGATCCTGTACAAGCCAACGCTAAATAGGATTGAGGTTACTATACTGTAAGTACTATAATTTTCAAATAAAATCATCATAATGACAACCATATCGTTCCTGCCCCCTTAAAAACTATATCATTTTCTATGATTTCTGGAACACCCACTACCTTACAGAGGATTGCAGCAGTATGCTTGTACAAAAAACACGTCTATCTCGTTCCCCTTGCTGCAAACCTATCTGCACGCCGCTCAAATGCGATAGAAGCATATGCATTTTCGCGGC
>CADCMM010000111.1 GCA_902802515.1 uncultured Lachnospiraceae bacterium | reverse complement strand
GTGAAATATGGCTTCAACGGAGCCATACCTGCATTGATCAAAAGAAGACTCTTGTCATTGTGGGGAACAAGAGAAAAACTCTTCATTACCAGATGTCCCTTGCTGGCAAAAAAGTCAAGATACATCTGTCTTAATTGATTTACTCCATATTTTTCCACGATTTTTTCCTCCAGTTTACCAGTTGGTACTAACACGCTATTTTATCATACATACCTGTTTCTGGTAAACCTTTTTCCCTTATTTCATGCAAACTTTTTTAAATTTCTTCTTGCCGCGCTTAATCACAACGCCTTCTCCGGACAATTCATCTTTGGCAAGCACATACTTGATGTCCGTGATCTTCTCTCCGTCCACGGAAACACCGCCCTGTTCAATGGCTCTGCGTCCTTCACTCCTGCTTGCTACAAGTTCCGCTTTTACAAGAGCCCCGATCAGATCGATACCTCCGTCCGTCAGGTCTTCCTGCGTCAGCTGGGCTGTAGGCATTTCGGCTGCATTTCCAGTTCCAAACAGCGCTCTCGCGCCCTCCTGGGCTTTCTTGGCTTCTTCCTCACCGTGTACCAGGTTCGTCAGCTCATAAGCCAGGATCTCTTTCGCCTGATTTAGCTGGCTGCCTTCCCAGTGATCCATCTCGTCAATCTGTTCCAACGGCAGGAAAGTCAGCATCCGCAAACATTTCATAACATCAGCATCCGCTACATTTCGCCAGTACTGGTAAAAGTCAAACGGGGTGGTCTTGTTCGGATCAAGCCATACTGCCCCGGACTGAGTCTTACCCATTTTCTTGCCCTCGGAGTTCAGCAATAAGGTAATGGTCATTGCGTATGCATCTTTTCCCAGTTTTCTTCGGATCAGCTCTGTTCCCCCCAGCATATTGCTCCACTGGTCATCGCCGCCGAACTGCATATTGCAGCCGTATCTCTGGAACAGTGCGTAAAAGTCATAGCTCTGCATGATCATGTAGTTGAATTCCAGGAAGCTCAAGCCTCTTTCCATACGCTGCTTATAGCACTCTGCGGTAAGCATCCGGTTAACGGAGAAGTGCGGTCCCACTTCTCTGAGCAGTTCTACATAGTTCAGATCCAGCAGCCAATCCGCATTGTTCACCATCAAGGCCCTTCCATCAGAAAAATCGATGAAACGGCTCATCTGCTTTTTGAAGCATTCGCAGTTGTGCTGTATCGTCTCCTTGGTCATCATCTGACGCATATCGGTCCGTCCGGACGGATCCCCGATCATACCGGTTCCCCCGCCCAGCAGTGCGATGGGCTTGTTTCCTGCCATCTGCAGACGCTTCATCAGACAGAGAGCCATGAAATGACCCACATGCAGGCTGTCCGCCGTTGGGTCAAAGCCAATGTAGAACGTAGCCTTTCCGGCATTGATCATCTCTCTGATCTCTTTTTCATCTGTTACCTGTGCCAGAAGTCCTCTGGCCTGCAATTCCTCGTAAACTTGCATTTCTAATCCCTCCTTAAACAACATGAAAGGCTCCCGTCCTGTATAAGGACGAGAGCCATAGTCTCGTGTTACCACCTTATTTCACAAAACGCTCACACGCTCTGCCTCATTGAGTACCCGCATACTCTGACATTGTAACGGTCGTCTCTCCGTCGCAGCCTACTTGGATAAAACTGTTAATTTTCTCCGTTTGGTGCGCAGCTCCGGGATGTATTCAAAACCACTTTCCTGTGCACCTCTCATCCGCCGGTAGCTTTCTGTACATTTCACTGGTCTTTACTTGTTCCCATCATTACTTTGAAATAAAGTATAGTGATTTCGATATTTTCTGTCAAGAGTGAAAATGAAAAACGTTGTTTTTCTTGCTTCTAACCGTTACATTTGCTACAATATGCAAAAACATGTTCAGGAAAAACACAGGAGATCATAAATGAAGACGGTCGGCATCATTGCGGAATACAATCCATTTCATAACGGTCATGCCTATCAGCTGCGCAAGGCCAAAGAGCTAACCGGAGCAGACTATACCGTGGTAGTCATAAGCCCGGACTTTGTGCAGCGGGGAGAACCCGCCATCGTCAATAAATATGTTCGTACTCGGATGGCCTTAGAAAATGGAGCTGATCTGATTCTTGAACTGCCGATATGTTTTGCCAGCGGCAGTGCGGAATATTTTGCCGATGGTGCAGTAGCAATATTGAACGCTCTTGGATGTGTAGATGCCCTTTGTTTTGGTTGTGAGACGGATAACGCGGATGCATTTCTGACTTTGGCAGAATTTTTCACCAACGAGCCTGAGTCTTACAAGATTCTGTTTCGCCAGAATATAAAAAGCGGAATGACTTACCCCAGGGCCAGACAGGCGGCGTATCTGGAATATACAAAATTGCAGGAAGCAGCGTTGCCCTCAGCCGAACTTATCTCCAGACCAAATAATATTTTGGGATTGGAATATGTAAAAGCACTGCGAAAATACAACAGCACAATACAGCCTTTCCCCATCAAACGTACGGGGAACGACTACCACTGTCTGTCTCTGGACGGAAGCTTCTGCTCTGCCACTGCGCTCCGCGGTGCGCTGCGAGAATCTGCTTCTTTCCAAACCGAATCTCATAAGTTTTCCGAAGTTATCCCGCAGAACGCTTTCCATTTACTTCAGAAAGAAGCGGAAGCAAATCGCCTGGTCACACTGAATGATTTTTCTTCTGTCCTTCACTATAAACTGCTTTTTGAAAATGACTTCTCCTGTTATTTGGATGTCAGCACGGATTTATCTGACCGCATTATCAATCTTCTACCTGAGTACGAAAATCCGATGCAGTTTGTTTCTCTTCTGAAGTCAAGGCAGATGACAGAGGCAAGAATCCGCCGGGCCTTGCTGCACATACTCCTGAATATTAGGGCTGCGGATACGGAATGGTTTCGTCTGCAGGGCTGTGCAAGTTATGCCCGCATCCTTGGTTTCCGAGGTGAAGCGGCGCCTCTGCTTCATGAGATAAAAAATTCCTCTTCTATACCGCTGATCACAAAACTGGCGGATATGAAAAATATCCTGAGCGGCCCTGCACTGCAGATGCTCACCCAGGATATTTCCGCTTCCCATGTTTACCAGCTGGCTCTTTGCTCCCGCTTTGGCGAAGGGATCCGAAGCGAATTTACCAGATCCCCCATCATATTATAGGTATTTTTAAGCGAGCGGGACGATAAGCCGGGTTATGTCGTGAATGGTCATCTATCCAGACCTGCTGTCGCCAGCAGGTTCCAGCGACCTACCTAAAGCTGACGGGCCGCCATATGCTTTGTTTCGGTCTTGCTTCGGATGGGGTTTACATATGCCCTCCCTGTTACCAGGGAGGCGGTAGTCTCTTACACTGCCCTTCCACCCTTACCAGCCAGCGGCTGGCGGTTCATTTCTGTTGCACTATCCTTGGAGTCGCCTCCACCGGACGTTATCCGGCATCCTGCCCTGTGAAGCCCGGACTTTCCTCGTCTGGCACCTTTCGGCCTGCCAGCCGCGACCATTTATCCCACTCGTTTGAAGCCAGCTCGCATCAAGCCAACTGACACCCACTACCTTACAAAGGATTTCTGCCAGTATGCTTGTACAAAAAACACGTCTATCTCGTTCCCCTTGCTGCAAACCTATCTGCACGCCGCTCAAATGCGATAGAAGCATATGCATTTTCGCG
>CADCMM010000110.1 GCA_902802515.1 uncultured Lachnospiraceae bacterium | reverse complement strand
TTTAATGGCAGCTCATGAAAAATTGCTTGCAGAAGCCCTGAACATTGACAGCTACAGACAGCACAGATACTGCAGAACAGTGAACCCCGAGTTCTTAAAACAGCTCAACGAAAAGAAACCTACCACGATGAGCGAGCTTGCAGACATTTGGTACACAAGCCACGGAGCAAGCTACGGAAGAAGCCAACATTACAATTCAAGCAGATATGCAATGCTTTATGCAGAGCAAGTGATTATGTAAAGTTTTTGCCTAACCTTTCATTATAGATGTAAAAAAATATAATTATAAGACTGTTATTTCTCTACATAATCTGATACTATATAAGTGTAGGCAAAAGCCGAAATTCATAGTATTGGAGATGATATAAGTGGTTCCAGAAACCAAACAGATGACCATTCCCGAACTGATTGATGCTATTGTACCTTATATCCGAAAGGAACGCTACAGTGATTGCTACATCAGCGGATTAAAACAATGTTTCAATCAATTTGAGAAGTATTGTGCAGAACAGAAAATTACACAGCTCACAGCAGAGACAGTCCAGCAATTTCTTTTGGATCGATACGGACTTCAGCCCGGAACTGTTGACAGAAGGCTGTCTCAGAAAATCAGGGCAATGGATATGCTGTCCGATTTTCAGCATTGCGGTGCAATTATGACCCGCCGGAGTCTGGATAAAATCTTTCCAGCACCATTTGTAGATACCGCAGAGGCATACTTTGTTCACATGAAAAATGCATATGCCCAACCAAATACCATTGCGTCCCACAGAAAAACGGTATTTCGTTTTACAGATTTCATCAATAATCGAGGCGTAGAATCCTATTCTCAGCTTGATCTTGATGATATCAACGCTTTCATTAAGATCATCCTGTGCAATTATTCGAAAGCAAGTGCACAATGCTACTTCAGTGTTTTACGAGCTTTCTTGAGATATCTGCATGAATCCGAAGTTACTGAAGAGGATTTTTCCCAGAAAGTTGTTTCTGTACCCGGAGCACGTCAGACAGCACATCTTCCTTCTACCTTGACGGTTGAGCAGATTGATTCTGTGCTTAATTGTGTTGACCGCGAAAGCCCTATGGGCAAAAGGGACTATGCACTCCTGCTTTTGGTGTCAAGGTTAGGACTGCGGGCGAGCGATGTCCGAAATCTGAAAGTAGAGGACATCTGCTGGAAGACCCATGAAATTCGAATTACTCAGGTGAAAACCAAAGAGCCTCTTGTGCTTCCACTTCCCACCGATGTGGGATGGGCTATTATCGATTATCTGAAAAATGCAAGACCTATCTCGGAAGCTTCGGAAATCTTTCTTCGTGTTGTGCCACCGTATATTTCTCTGAAGAATCCAGATAATGTCCTGATTCGTTATATGCGAGAAGCGAATATCCCTTATACTCGACTGACCCATCATGGGCTTCATATCCTGCGTCACAGTCTGGCAACACACATGTTGGATCAGGACATCGACATTACAACCATTCAGGGAGTCCTTGGGCATCTGAATATAGAGACTACCAAGAAATACATCGGAATCAATGTTCGTCAACTGAAGGAATGCACATTGGAGGTGGATCTCGTATGACAGAGGATAAGCCCATAAGTCTGCGGTCCCAAAGCGTTTTTGCTCCATATATCAAAGATTTTGTAGAGCAAAAACAATCATTAGGATTAAAATACAATGTGGCAATTGAAACATTGAATATGTTCGACGCCTTCTGCGCTGAGAAAAATATCACAAAGCCCGCCATGACAGACGAACTTTATTCCGAGTGGTGCTGCAAACGATCCGCAGAAAACGAGACGACTCACCAGATCCGCGTTGGATATGTGCGGCAATTTTCAAAGTATCTTTACAACAATGGCATTGAGTCAATCGCAGCATTCCATCCGCTTCCAAGAAGATCAAAGGCATTTGTTCCGTACATTTTTACTGTTGAAGAAATCAGCCGTTTCATATCAGCGGTAGACAAGGCGAACGAAAAGCCAAATCCGGGATCACCTATTCGACATCTGGTGCATCCCGCCCTGTTTCGAACCTTGTATGGGTGTGGGCTTAGAGCTAATGAAGCATTAAAGCTGAAAACCGAGGATGTTGATCTCGACATCGGCTCCGTCCTCATTCGAACGGCAAAGGGTGGAAAAGATCGCATGGTGATTATGTCAGACAGTCTTCTAAGTTTCTGTAAGGCGTATCGTTCAAGAGATGAAGTTAAGCAATTTGAGAGTGATTATTTCTTCCCTTCAAGGGATCATGGATACTATGATTCCAGCTCTGTTTACGCTGATTTTCGGAAATATCTTAAACTTAGTGGGATACATCACAGAGGTCGCGGGAATGGTCCGAGGCTTCACGATTTTCGTCACACGTTTGCCGTCCATGTACTGAACAACTGGGCGAAACAAGGAAAAGACCTATATGTTTGTCTTCCAATCCTGCAGAGTTATCTGGGGCATGCAACCATTACCGCAACAGAAAAATATCTGCAGCTTGTTCCGGAGGCCTATGCACAGGTAACTGATTCATATGGTAAGAAGTTTGGACATATTTTCCCGGAGGCTGCCGATGAAGAGTAACGATTTTTCCTATTACACCAGCAAGTTTTTTCAAAGTTACCTTCCGGGAAGCAGGAATGTAAGTGGAAATACAATTCTGTCTTACAGGGACACTTTCAAGATTTTCCTGACCTTCATGAGAGATTGTAAATCCACAGACCCGGACAAAGTATCTTTCAAAGATCTTGATCATACAACGATTGAGGAGTTCCTCGCATATCTTGAAGATGATATGCAGTGTTCCACATCAACCAGGAATCAGCGGCTGGCAGCATTGAAATCTTTCTTCCGCTTTGTGCAGGTTGAACGCCCGGATCTTCTGGCAGAATGTCAGTCTATCCTGACCATAAAAAACAAAAAGTCACCGAAACCTGTAATCGACTATCTATCCGGTGAAGAGACGGAACTTCTCTTTAAGCAGCCAGACACGACCACTCAGAAGGGCAGACGCGACCTTGCTTTACTGACATTGATGTATGATTCCGCCGCACGTGTACAGGAAATCTGTGATCTAAAGGTCAGCAGCGTATCCCTGAAAACACCTGCCGTGATTAGATTATACGGAAAAGGAAGGAAAACAAGGGATATTCCGCTTAATGTTCACTGTGTGGAAATTTTGCGGAAGTATATGGAAGAAAATCATTTGCTTCGCAGTGAAATGGCAAACACACCGCTCTTCTTCAACAGCAGAAAGGAGAAACTCTCTCGGAGCGGCGTTAGCTACATCCTCTCCAAATATATTGAAAAAGCTAATGAAAATGGTGGCCATTTATCCGATAGGATTACACCTCACTGCCTACGCCATTCAAAGGCAATGCACATGGTGGAAGCGAGAATTAATCTGATCTATATCCGAGATTTTCTCGGTCATGAATCAATTGAAACCACGCAAGTATATGCTAAGGCAAATCCCGAAATACGGCGCAAAGCTATTGAAAAGATGGAAAGCAAAACAGCGTCCGTTTCGATGCCGGACTGGAATGAGAATCCGGATATCATGAGTTTTCTCCATAGCTTGAGATAATTATGTTGAGTGAAAATCCTCAGATTTGCTGATAATACGGCGAATTTGAGGATTTTCTATACATAATACTATTTTCATCATAAAACATTTTATGTGGAGCTCCACATAAAATGTTGAATTATCATGCAATATTCACAAAATCCACTATCGAATTTAGGCTTTTCCAGTTCGATTCGCCAACAGCAGACCGAAAAGGCGGATT
>CADCMM010000109.1 GCA_902802515.1 uncultured Lachnospiraceae bacterium | reverse complement strand
GAGATATCCCAAGACCCCTTGAAGAACACGAGGTAGATAGGACAGAGGTGGAAGTGCAGTAATGCATGGAGCTGACTGTTACTAATCGGTCGCAAGCTTTACCAAAAGGTTAGGGTAATAACGGATGGAAAAATGTTTTGTATGTAGTTTTGAAGATATGTATCTTCTAAGGCCCAGTGGCTCAGTTGGTTAGAGCGCCGCCCTGTCACGGCGGAGGTCGTCGGTTCGAGCCCGATCTGGGTCGCTTGTGAGAGAGCGATGTCTTGACTCTCACTACAAGTTACGCGTGGGATCTTAGCTCAGCTGGGAGAGCATCTGCCTTACAAGCAGAGGGTCATAGGTTCGAGCCCTATAGGTCCCATCCGCACTAACTGCTTTGAATGAATTTTGCCGATGTGGCTCAATTGGCAGAGCAGCTGATTTGTAATCAGCAGGTTATCGGTTCGAGTCCGATCATCGGCTTGCATTATTGAGCGATATGGTGTATAATAAGTTCAAATAGTGCAAAAGTAATTTTTAATTGTTTTGGATGGATTCCCGAGTGGCCAAAGGGGACAGACTGTAAATCTGCTGCAAATTGCTTCGGTGGTTCGAATCCACCTCCATCCATTTTAGAAAGTGCTGTATGGCATTTCCATAAAAACTTCATTGTCGCGGGGTGGAGCAGTCTGGAAGCTCGTCGGGCTCATAACCCGAAGGTCGTAGGTTCAAATCCTACCCCCGCAATTATGCCCAGGTAGCTCAGTTGGTAGAGCAGAGGACTGAAAATCCTCGTGTCACTGGTTCGATTCCGGTCCTGGGCATTTTCCTTTACTCTCATAATTATGTAATATGGGGTATTAGCTCAGTCGGTAGAGCACTTGACTTTTAATCAAGTTGTCCGGGGTTCGAATCCCCGATGCCTCAGGAATGTTTAAAAGAAGTGTTGAAGATCAGCGCTTCTTTTTTTGTACTTACATGACAAGTATGGTATAATTCAATTATCTGTCAAACAAATATCGGTGCCACCGTCTTGAATGAACCGGGAAAGAATGGAGGCTGAAGTATGAAGGAGAAAATATCAATAGTTGTCCCCTGTTATAATGAGCAAAATACGCTCCCCAAATTAGTAAAGGAAGTAAAAAAACTCAGAGAATCATTGAAAGAGTGTACAATCGAGCTGATACTGGTGAATGATGGCTCTTCTGATCAAACGTTGTCTGTCATGAAAGAATTATCTGCCGTCGATCATGATATATCTTACTTATCTTTTTCCAGAAATTTTGGAAAAGAAGCTGCGATGTACGCGGGGCTTTGCAACGCTCAGGGCGATTACATAGCGGTTATGGACGCTGACCTTCAGGATCCGCCGGAACTGCTGATTCGTATGTATGAAGTGTTGAAAACAGGAGAGTATGACTGCGCAGCAGCCAGGAGAACAAACCGAAAAGGAGAACCGCCGATCAGGAGCTGGTTTGCGAAACGGTTTTACCGGTTATTAACGAAGATATCAGATATGGAATTGCTGGATGGAGTCAGAGATTATCGGTTGATGAAGCGGAGTATGGTTGATGTGATCGTTAATATGCATGAATACAACCGGTTTTCTAAGGGCATTTTCGAATGGGTGGGATTCCGTAAGTGCTGGATTGAATATGAAAATACACCGCGCTCATCCGGCGGTTCAAAATGGAACTTTTGGGGGTTGACAAAATATGCGATCGATGGAATTGTAAATTTTTCGGAAGTACCCCTGTCCATTGCGTCCTGGCTTGGCCTTTTTATGACCAGTATCTCTTTTCTTGCGGTTATTTTTATCGTTATAAGAAAGCTGCTCATCGGAGATCCGGTAGATGGATGGGCTTCCACAGCATCCATTATTGTGTTTATCGGAGGATTGCAGCTGTTTTGCCTGGGAATTATCGGAAAGTATCTGGCAAAGGTTTATTTGGAGACAAAAAAGCGGCCACATTTCATCGTGTCTGAGACTAATATGGGAGAAATAAAAAACGTGGGTTAATCCCCACGTTTTTTGACGCATACAAGATTTGTCGCCCGGTGTCTGAAATAGAGAAAGACAAGAAACAGAGCAATTCCTGCCAGCGACAATGCGAGGCCGGGAATAAGTCCGGGCGTAAGATAATCAAAGATTATAGTATGGCTGCCGGCTTCCAGCTTTATCCCTAACAGAGCGCCGCCAAGCGCCTGTGTTTCTATCACCGTCCCGTCCACGGAAACAGTCCATCCGTCGGAGTAGGGAATGGACGTAAAGAGCGTACCGTCTTCCCTTGTGACTATTGTTCCTTTGATATGAGTATCAGAAAATTCAATGATCTCCATACCATCCTCTGCAAGAACTTCATATGCTCTTTCAAATACTTCCTCATTCCAGGCGGCAGCGTACAGTTTTACCGTTCCCTGAGGACGATAAGAAGTCTCCTGCTCTCCCCGGCGTGTCACAGAAAAGTAAATTCTAACCGTTTCCCCTTTTTCCAGCCATCCTACATCGATCATAGAATTTCCGGCACTAAAATTTCTCTCGTAGACTCCGGAAGAAGTCTCATATTCCACCCGTTCCGTCTGTTCCGAATCAATATACAGGTAAAGGTGTGTAGCTTCCGGCATTGTGTAGGATGCTGTCACGGCGGGAACAAAAGGCAGCACCTCCGGCGCTGTCAGATCATAAGAAAAACAGCTTGATGCGTTAATGGGCTCGGTCAGCATGTAGGACGTCTCCAGAGTATCCGGCTCTATCGGAGTAAACAGATCGTCTGTAATTCCGGCGGAGGCTTTTACAAAACTGTTTTGTACGTCAAAGGGAGAAAATGCTGTTGTTTGCCAGTCCGAGATCCTATCATCCACACGGAACGCCAGCGGCAGGGAAGTATCATTTTCATAGAGTGCGACATGACCCATGGTCTTAAGACGCGTATAAGGAATGCGGGATGCCGTTTCTTCATCCCGGTCCAGGAGATAACGCAGGTCCAGAATGGCGTCGGTGAGGGGAGTCAGGTCATAGTACTGTATGCTGATGTTTTGGGAAGCTATTCCCAGGCTTTTCGTAAGGGTTGTCAGATTTCCGGGCATGAGGGAGGAAAAACCAGTAACACCGCGGTAACCGTAAAGGGCTCCTTCGTTGAGTGCGTATAACAGACGGAATTCTGCCCGGTAAAATAGGGAATCACTCTCTTCTTTGGCATATGTCAGTGCACTGGCAGTATCTTCCGGATAAACAGATGTCTCTGCCAGGGGAGTTGTCCCCACCAGGCCATTATTAACGGCGAAGGCACCCTCGGCCATGATACAGATCAGAAGGAGATACGGCGTTATCCTTTTGACAGCAGCACTGCCCCGGGTCATATTAAAGAGAAGGGCAAGATAGATCAAAAGAAGGCATACATTGAGCATAATATCTGAATTATCCAGTACCCGGCCTGTATTTTTCAGGTGCGGAAGAATACAAAATTCTGAAATGGCCATACACAGAAGATAGAACAGAACGGACACAATCGGAACGCGCATCCGGCAGGATGAGATTTTGGAAAACCCTTCATAGGCAAGTACAAGCAGAAAAAAGCTGTACATAAAGACAAAGCGATGTGGGAGGGAGCGGGGGAACTGAAATCCATGGACAACATACACCAGCCAGTTGAAGACACAGCAGAGCAGCATGAATAGAAGAAAAGCGGATTTCAGGATCTTTTCCCTGCGGGGGATATTTCTGTTCCACAGATACACCGGGAGGAGTACCATAGTAAGGACGCCGCTGTAGATATTGGGCATGTCATCGATCCCGGACAGCACGCTTGGACGGGCGCCCGCGAAGTGGGCGTCCAGCAACTGAAAAAT
>CADCMM010000108.1 GCA_902802515.1 uncultured Lachnospiraceae bacterium | reverse complement strand
GTCACTGTGGATAATTGCTCCCCGGATGTCTGGAAAAGCCTTATGGGCGTTCGCTATTGTGGATACGCATAGGTCGGCACGCATGTTATCCGCCATTGCCAGCCCAAGAACGCCCAGATCATAACAGTCGAAGACAGCAGATACATAGAGTTTACCGTCCTTGGCGGGAATCTCAGTGATATCCTTGACGCATTTGGTAAGAGGTTTTTCAGAATAGAAGTCACGTTTCAGCAGATCATCCGACTTCCGGGCATGTTTGTCCGCTTTCGTAATGCCACCCGGTTTACGCTTCGGCCTACATGATCCTGTAAACGGTTCGCTCGCTGGGGATATCGTCTTCCGGGTACTTTAGTTTCAGCGCCTCATACATACGACAGCGCCCATAAGTATCGTTGCATTCATCCTCAGAAAGAATAGTGCGCATCTTCTCGGCGATACTCTCGTATTTCCAGGGATCGTCCCGGTGCCTCAGATACCAATAGAAGCCCTGGCGGGACACCTTTAGTGCATCACAATAAAACGTGATTTTTCCCTTGAGCCGGCCGCCATCGGTCTTGATATCAAGAAACCGCATCCTTAGATTTTTGGAGACTTCCGACGGCTCGCTGCGAAAAAAGCACTTGCCTCTGCGAGGAATTCATTTTCCTCTTTCAACCGCTGTATAAGCTTTGCCTGCGCCCTGTTTTCGGCTCTGAGCTTTTGCACCTCCTCTGTCAGACTCATCGCAGTAGCAGGGGTGTGTGTTCCTGGACCAAGATCCAGACGACCTTCATTTGCGGCCTTGCTCCACGACCGAGCTTTACAGCCTGAACCTTAAATTCTTTGTCGTAAACTTTTTTCTGTGCCATTTTGACCTCCATCTTCACTTGATTTTTTTATAAATCCGTGCAGGAGAAGTGTCAAGTATTATGATACAACACCACAATTCTTTTCCAAAAAATCCTTGACAGTTCTATTGTTCTAGTGTACTATCTATCTAGTTCACTCAGACAGTGATGTGAAAAACGATCAATAGCGCTATCCGTTTGGGCACATCGCTCTTCTGAAGAAAGGAGGCGCGCCTTGGACTTTCGCTCCAATATCCCTTTGTATCTGCAGGTAATTGCGGATATCAAGAAAAAAATCATCACAGGACAACTGACGCCCGGTGAAAAGCTGCCCTCCACCAGAGAATTAGCTGCCTTATATCAGATTAATCCCAACACAGTAGTCAGGGTCTACAATGAGATGGAGCTGCAGAATCTTACCTTTACCAAACGGGGAATTGGCACTTTTATTACAGAAGATGCCCACCGGTTGTCATTATTAAAGGAAGAGATGGCGAAATTGCTGGCAGGAGAACTGGTAAAAGAGCTGAAGGATATCGGCTACACAAAAGAAGAATTTCTGGATACAGTGGCGCGGATATATGACGTGACGCTGTAAGCAATGGTACAGAACAAAATCAAATGGAGGATCAATATGTTAGAATGTAAGAATTTAACCAAAAGCTACCTTAATAAAATCGCGGTGGACCGCCTGTCGCTGCAGCTGGAACCCGGGCGCATTTACGCTCTGCTGGGACCCAACGGAAGCGGAAAAACCACCTTTATGAAGATGGTTGCCGGACTGGTAAAGCCAACCACGGGAGAACTGCTCTATGACGGGCAGCCCATCGGCATCTATTCTAAGAGCCGCATTGCCTATATGCCTACAGAAAGTTATTTTTATACTTATATGACAGGCGTCGACGCCGGAAAATACTATCATGATTTCTTCCCGGACTTCAATCCCGACCGCTATCGCCAGCTTCTGGATACCATGAACCTGGATCCGACCCAGAAAATCGCCAAGATGTCCTCCGGTATGATGGCCAAGCTGAAAATTGCTGTAACCCTCTCCCGGGACGCTCAGCTGATCATGCTGGATGAGCCGCTGAACGGCATTGATATCATCGCCAGAGACAAGATCGTCAGCACCATCATCGGTTCTTTCACGCCGGAAAAAACATTCATCCTCTCCAGCCACCTGGTAGATGAACTGGAAAAAATCATTGACCACGCTATTTTTATCAAAGACGGCGTCCTGGTAATGGAAGGCGCCGCGGAAGAACTTCGGATGGAGCGGGGCAAATCCATTGTGGATCTTTACAAAGAAATTTACGCAGAATGATACCCACTTATCCCAATACTTCATTGCATTATACGTTATCGTATCAAACGTTCAGTTTAAAACAGGAGGAATACCATGTTAAATCTTATTAAGTATGAATTTCGCAAAAACCGGATGGTTCTTATGATCATCGGAGGCGGCCTGCTGCTGCTCCAGTTATTCTATATGTTCCAGATTTTCACATACAAGGAGGAGGAGGAATTCTGGCTGCCCATGAGCATTTCGTTCTTATCGATCTATGCACTTGTCTGCTTTTTCACCATCTTCATCCTGGCCGTCAGCAACTACGATAAAGAGCTGAAATCCAAGAGCAGTTACCTTATTTTTATGACCCCGAATTCCAGTTACACCATCATCTTCTCCAAGATGCTGTCTACCCTGTTTCTTGGTATTGCCACCGCGGTCATCATCACAATACTTGCAGTTTCCGACATCAATATGCTCCATATAGCTATCCCGGAAGCAGAAAGTTTCACCGAGATGCTGCGCTACATTCTGGAAAGCCTCGAGATACCGGTAGATAAGATCCTCTTAGGCGCCCTTTCCGCGCTCATGATCTTTCTGGTGTACTTCTTTGCCATCGTTTCCGTCGTTTATCTGTCCATAACTTTGAGCGCTACATTTTTGCAGAACAGCAAACTCAAGGGGATCCTCAGTGTAGCACTGTTTCTGGCTCTTACCTATGGAATGGGGCGTGTAGAAAACCTGCTGCCCAGACTCTACCAGACGCCGGAAAATGCGCTGCAGGCCATTCTCAGTGTACTGCCTGCCGCTCTGTTTAATCTGGTCGTAATGGTGATCTGCATTTTCGTCTGCGGCAAACTGCTGGAGAAGAAAGTTTCTCTTTAATTTACTGAAAAAAGGATTATCGCGCCAAAGTATTCTACTGATAAATAAAGTTTTCAAAAAAATGCTCCTTTCCTGTTAACTGCTATGGCCAAGGAGCATTTTATTCGTTGTCACATATTTGTGATTATTCAAACTGCGGATACATTCCCAGCGCCGTCCTGCCGCCATCCATGATGATGTCACAGCCGGTGAGGTATTCATGGCCGGGAGAGAGCAGATGCTGGATCAGATCCGCCATTTCCTCTGACTCGCCCAGACGATAGAATGCGGTGCCTCGTTTCATGCCCTCGGCCACCGCTTCGTTCTCCACGCCCTGGTTCACCAGCATAGGCGTCATAAAGGAGCCGGGAGCGATAGAGATGATCCGGCTGTTATTCTTACTTCCAACCCGTTTGGTGTTGGCCATAGTATAGAACATAACAAATCGTTTAGAGGCGGCATACGCCATATAGTCCGGCCCCAGCACTGTCATTCTGGGATCCTTGGGTTCCGGGATCAAAGCAGAAACCTTCTCAAGAAAATCCTCCGCGTCCGGGTTCATCCAAAGTTCCAGTTCCTCCTTCTTGGGCTGATAAAAATAGCCAGTGACCGAGGAATAATTCACCACATTGGAATTATCCAGATAAGGAAGGAAGGTCTCCAGCACATAATGGGTTCCCTGCATATTAATCTTCAGCAGCGCGTCCCGAGGTACTGCGCCATAATCAACCCCTGCCGCGTTTACCACAGAGCCGATGGGCGCAATGCCAACCGCATACTCTGCAAATTCCTGCAGGGAAGCTTTGTCGGACACATCGCAGGTTTTTCCATATGCTTCAATTCCCGCCGCTTTCAGTTCTTCCAGTGCGTTCTCCAGCCGTTTCTGATTTCTGCCGCCGATCAGCACAGGGCCAAATGTGCCCAATGCCTTTGCAGTGCCCAGCCCCATGCCCGAGGTACCGCCTGTAACCACCTGGATTTTTCTCTCAATACTCATTGAAACACCTCCTAATGTTCAGATATTCCTGATTTTCTTTTTTTCAAATTCAGTTTATAATAGAGAAAATGCAAAAACAAGACTTGACTCCAAAGTGGCTCAATCAGGAGGAATCTGCGCCATGTATAATCAATCCGCCAGGCCCCAAGTCCAGTATACGCTGGATACCCTTTCAAGTACACTCTACCAGCTCATGGAATCCCAGCCTTTTTCCGAGATCACCGTCACGGCGCTCTGCCGGGCGGCGGGCGTCGGCCGCCGCAGTTATTACCACAACTGTGATACTGCAGAGGATCTCGTGATCTACCGAATCCGCAAAAAGGTTCGGGAAAATCTCAGTCAGGTGGACTTCCGGTGCGAGGACGCGCCGAAGCTCTACCGGCTGTTCTTTGAATACTGGTCTGACCAGCAGGATTTCCTGCGGATAACATTCCGGGAGGGCTTCTCTGTGCTATTCTTTCAGGAATTTACCGAAGCCTGTAACCAAAGTATGGACTACCGGCTTTTGGCAGAGTTTCTGGAGGGACGGCAGGAACAGCATACACTCCGGCTTTTCCATAATGCCTTTCTGGTGGGCGGACTGTGCAATGTTCTGAGCTTCTGGGTTCAGGAAGATTTTTCCACTCCCGTGGATCTGTTGGTAGACATCATGCTTTCCCGCAAGCCCGTTGTTTGACGCAGCCCCTTATTTCCCTCTTCTCTGA
>CADCMM010000107.1 GCA_902802515.1 uncultured Lachnospiraceae bacterium | reverse complement strand
ATCTGGATGAGAAAAAGCTGGAAGGCACGCCGATCCAATACACCGTAGAGGAAGAAGCGGTAGCAGGCTATCGTTCAGAGACTGGCGGAGACGCGCAGACAGGTTATGTGATCACCAATATACACAAGCCGGAAACACTGAACCTTACCGTCTCCAAAGTCTGGAAGGATGATAATAATAAGCACGGGGTAAGACCGGTAAGTATCACCATCCGCCTGCTGGCCGACGGTTCGGAAGTCTCCCAGAAGATCCTGACCGAAAAGTCCGGATGGGAGGCAACGTTCAGCGATCTGCCGAAATACAGCGATGGCAAGGAGATCAAGTACACGATCTCCGAAGACGCGGTACAGCATTATACATCCAAGATAGATGGGAATGTCGTTACGAATACCCTGGACAAAACCTCATTACCGAGGCCGGGAACCCCTGAAGAGCCATCGGTAAAAACTGGCGATGAGACGCCGATCATGCCATTTGCAGTGGCGATGATTATCTCAGCTTCCGTTCTTGCCGGAGCGGCGGTAAGTTACAGACGCAGGAAATATAGCAGATAGTTATGCAGCATTGGGGCTGGCGCATAAAATATTATATTGCGGCAGCTCCGTTTGCCGGAACCCCGCGAATTTTAAAAATAAAGTAGTTGACGGCGCGGGGGGGGTATGTTATGATAAATGAGTATGCCGCACAGAGAGGTTTAAGTGCCGCCCGGCCACCATATCTGGCGAGTAATGATAATAGGAGGTGCCATATGTACGCAATTATTGCAACAGGTGGTAAACAGTACAAAGTAGCCGAAGGCGATATCGTTAACGTAGAAAAGCTGGGTGTAGAAGCTGGTGAAACGGTTACATTTGATCAGGTTCTCGCAGTAAGCAATGATGGACTGAAGGTTGGCGCAGACGTTGCCGGCGCGACAGTTACAGCTACGGTTGTGAAGAACGACAAAGCGAAAAAAGTCATTGTTTACAAGTATAAGAGAAAAACCGGATACCACAAGAAAAACGGTCACAGACAGCAGTACACACAGGTGAAGATTGAAAAGATCAACGGTTAATTGTGTATGATTCATGTCACGATTTTAAAGGCCGGTCATCAATATAAAGGCTTTATTTGCGTGGGACATGCCGGTTATGCCCGGGAGGGATATGATATTATCTGCTCTGCGGTGTCGGCGCTCACCATCAATACGATCAATTCTCTGGAGCAGTTTACGGAAGATGATTTCGAGGCGGAGCAGTCCGAGGATGGAGGATACCTGAAGCTGACAATTTCAGATCAGGCGTCTGAGAAAGCGGAATTATTGATGAAAAGTCTGGTTTTAGGACTTCAGACAGTGGAAGAGGAATACGGCAGAGAATTCCTGACGATGGAAACGCGGGAGCTGCCGTGTGAAACCGAATAGTTTTTGATGAAAACATGAACCGAGGAGGTGTAAGACATGATGAAAATGAACCTTCAGTTGTTTGCTCATAAAAAGGGTGTTGGTTCTACCAAGAACGGACGTGATTCTGAGTCAAAGAGACTGGGAGCGAAGAGAGCAGACGGACAGTTTGTGAAAGCTGGAAATATCCTTTACAGACAGCGTGGCACAAAGATCCATCCGGGCGTAAATGTTGGCCGTGGTGGCGACGATACGCTGTACGCACTGGTGGATGGTGTGGTAAGATTTGAACGTAAAGGAAGAGATAAGAAACAGGTTTCTATCGTTCCGGTTGCAGCAGAATAAGTCAGTTATGAAAGGCTTCAAATCACATATGGTTTGGAGCCTTCTTTGTATATCTGCTTGCGGCTGGTTTTGTGAGGTATTTATATGTTTGCAGACAGAGCAAAAATTATCATCCGCTCCGGAAAGGGCGGAGACGGACACGTCAGCTTTCGCCGGGAAAAATATGTTCCGGATGGAGGTCCGGACGGTGGAGACGGCGGCAGAGGCGGGGACGTTATTTTTGAGGTAGATGATGGATTAAACACCCTCATTGATTACCACCACAGAAGAAAGTTTTGCGCCACAAACGGAGAAGAGGGCGGGAAAAAGCGCTGTCACGGATCAGATGGCAAGGACATCGTATTGAAAGTTCCGGCTGGTACTGTGATCAAAGAGGCGGAGAGTGGACAGGTGATCGCCGATATGTCCGGAGAAAATCGGCGCCAGGTTGTCTTAAAGGGGGGAAGAGGCGGTAACGGAAACATGCATTACGCCACTTCAACAATGCAGGCGCCCAAGTACGCTCAGCCGGGTCAGGAGGCCAAAGAGCTGGAAGTGCTTCTGGAATTGAAGGTGATTGCTGATGTGGGGCTGGTAGGTTTCCCCAACGTGGGCAAATCGACACTGCTGTCCCGGGTGACCAACGCTACACCGAAGATTGCCAACTACCATTTTACTACTTTAAGTCCCAATTTGGGCGTAGTGGATCTGGAGGATAGCCGGGGATTCGTGATCGCGGATATTCCCGGACTGATCGAAGGGGCGTCAGAAGGCGTTGGGCTGGGACATGAGTTCCTTCGCCACATTGAACGCACCAAGGTTATGATCCATCTGGTAGACGCGGCATCTACGGAGGGCAGAGATCCCATTGATGATATTTATAAGATCAATGCGGAACTGGCAGCGTACAATGCTGACCTGGAGAAACGACCTCAGGTGATCGCTGCCAATAAGATCGATGCCATCTATACAGAAGATGACACATCAGACCCGATACGGAAACTGAAAGATGAATTTGAACCGAAAGGTATCCCGGTATTTCCTATATCCGCAGTCAGCGGAGAGGGATTAAAAGAATTGCTCTACCATGTGCGCAGAATGCTGGACGAACTGCCGGACGAGCCGGTAGTATACGAGCAGGAATATTTCCCGGAGGAACACATGGCAGCCAATGACCTGCCCTATACCGTAACGGTCTCTGAGGACGAGGAACGAACCTTTATTGTAGAGGGGCCGAAAATCGAGAAAATGCTGGGCTACACGAATCTGGAATCGGAGAAAGGATTCCGTTTTTTTCAGAATTTTCTGAAGGATACTGGAATTTTAAATGAACTGGAACAGCTGGGTATTACCGATGGGGATACGGTAAAGATGTACGGACTGCAGTTTGATTATTATAAATAAAAGTTGCGGGATAATAATTTTTTCTTGATTTTCCTGCGAAGTATGATATACTTTACGCATGGGGCATTAGCGCAGCTGGGAGCGCGCCACACTGGCAGTGTGGAGGTCACGGGTTCGAATCCCGTATGCTCCATGTATAGTATGATTAAATTGAATTATTTTGGGGCATTAGCGCAGTTGGGAGCGCGTTACATTCGCATTGTAGAGGCCACGGGTTCGAATCCCGTATGCTCCATGTCAAAAAGCCCGTAAATAAGGGAAATTTCAGGCACTCTGCGAAAAACAGGGTGCCTGATTTTTTGAATTTGGTCAACATTTGGTCAACATTGTTATGCTTTTCTGGTCAACAGATCATCAAGTGCGTTTGCTGCTTCCCGGTCTTTCTGCTGGAGAGCATGGGCGTAGATGTTCATGGTAGTGCTGGTCTTTGCGTGTCCTAGACGGCTTGATACCGTTCGGATGTCCACGTTCTGAGCAATCAGCAGTGTGGCGCTGGTATGCCTCAGATCGTGCAGCGTGATCCGGGGAAGTTGTTCATTATCCGGAGCGGCGGCATTGTGCCGCGCTATAATCTTATTGAATATCTTTGTGGGTGTGTCTGGATACATTCGGGATCCGTCCCACTGAATGAATACGTAATTGCTGCCGTTCCATTGAGAGCCGATAGAAAGCCGGTATTGTAGCTGTTCAATCTTCCATTTTCTGGCAAGCGTTACAACTGATGCAGGGAGCGACACTCTACGGTAAGACGTTCGTGTTTTTGGTGCCTTGGTGATAACTTCCCCTTTTA
>CADCMM010000106.1 GCA_902802515.1 uncultured Lachnospiraceae bacterium | reverse complement strand
CGGGCAAATGTAACGCAGCAAAGTGAAGGTCGGAAACTATGTTTTCAGCAGACATTATTCCTTACAAGCCGTCATTACATAGTGGGTGTTCCAGAAATCTAGTTTTGGTCAACATAGACGGCAAAATTCTCCGTTTCATAAATTCTCTCATAATTCAATGCTTCCATAGC
Organism: uncultured Lachnospiraceae bacterium; assembly: GCA_902802515.1. Lineage (GTDB taxonomy): Bacteria > Bacillota > Clostridia > Lachnospirales > Lachnospiraceae > Merdiplasma. The sequence goes on along the minus strand of CADCMM010000106.1, from coordinate 3,747 downwards.
ATCTTTATTTTCTGACATGCGCCTGAGTACTACATAACGGCACTTTTTCTTCCGGGCTTTTTCTGCCAGAACTTCATAATCCGGTTCATCCGCGTTTATCTGGCAGTACAGCTGCGTCTGCGCCTTATGCCCCGTCACCATATTTCTCCCGTAGTTTTGCTTGATCGAGGCATCATAAATCCGCATGTATGTGGCAATTTCCATGGGAGATACACTTTTCTTTCTGATATGGTTAAGCTGCGCGTGCTCCTCAATCGCGTCCGCCACCGCCACAACCTCGCCAGGCACTTTATATACATTGTCTTTCTCACCAAAATAGCGGTCCGTGAAAACAAAACTGCCGTTCACTCCGATCAGCACGATACACACAATCGCTGCCAGGATCTGCTTCCACCGCCTCTTCAGAACAAACACAAGTTCCGTCCCCGCGTAGGCCGCCAACAATATGATCGGCAGCAGCCAGTAAACACGCCAATAAACATCCTGTCCCACCAGTCTCATAATATAGCGTGCGGTTAACGGGCAGAATAAGACAATGCAAAGCAGCAGCGTTGGCCCAATCAGCGCCTTTCGCGTTGGCTTATTTTTTTTACACAGAAGCAAGAAAATGAGACACGCCAAAAGCAACAGCCCGAATCTGCTGTTTCTGAAATAATCTTTGTACCACATCACAATAGCATTCCAGATATCCTGCATACGTTTCACCTTCTGACCCTGGTATCATTTTAAATATGCATAGACAATTCCGCAGGCCAGCGCCGGCAGACAAGCCAGACCGGAGTTTACCAGATAACGCCAGTTCTTCTTCAGTACAGCTGCTGCCAATGCACAGCACCCCACCACCAGCAGGGAAGCCGCCACTCCCATCGTGGTAAACATAAAGCAGCCAGTAACCACTGCGGAGAGCATCAGCCAGGTAAGCCATCCTCCCTTTTCTTTCATCGCCATCCAGCAGGAATAAAACAGAGAGGGTATTCCTACGCCGGCCAGAACTGCTTTCCCCTGCCATCCGCGGATAAACAGAAAAGTAGCGGCAGAAAACCTAGAATAACCAGAGAAAGACAGGAGTACCGCGACAAACAGCAAAAATACCGCCTGCTTTCGTTTTTCCCTGGGGAATAATGCCGCCGCCAGCAAAGCATAGACCAGATAAGCCCACAGCACTACAATTCCCGCCAAAATGGTATGTGCCAAAATCGCCGGATGCCAGGTTGTCAGCTTTGATATGGCCGCAAGATAAAGGGGCCATCCCGCCAGAACATATCTGGCAGGAAGGCTTTTGTATTTTTTGCCGGTATAGGCATTGTAACGATACAGGCTGTCTGTTGTCACCGCTGTCGTTGCGGATGCCAGATAAAAAGCATCATCTTCATCAATATGCTGTCTTTCCGTCACATAGCCGGTCTGGAGCAGAGCGCATGCCAGTACCACCAGAAAAACCGGTGTTACTTTCTTTTTAAGATCCTTCAGCCATATACGCTGCGTGGGGAAACTGTGGTTTTTTATAATAGAAAGTATTGCCAGCAGCAGCACTCCCCCGCCCCACACCCCGCATAGCAAAGTGAGCGAACATTTTAGAAACACCATGGGTACCGCCAGCACTTCAAACAAGGCAAACACAGTAAACAGACCATAGAAATAGGATGCCAGCAGATTGCCCGAATACTCCGGAGTCTTTCTCGTCCAGAGGCATCCGACCACGGTTGGCAGAATCACCAGCCAGATTAACAATAAGAATAGCTTTATCATCATGCGGGCATCCTCATTTCCATCGTCTTTTGTTTTATCACTCTTTGAACAGCATTTGCGGTTCCTGCTGATTTTATACCATTATGACAGTGCAGATCCCCGGTAAATGATATCCGATCTTCCCGGTCCATTAGAAACCATGGTGATGGGGAAGCCGATCTGTTCTTCTACAAATTCTACATACTTCCTGCAATTCTCCGGCAGATTCTCAAATTTCCGGATACCCCGGATATCACATTTCCAACCGGGCAGTTTTTTGATCACCGGTTTCGCCTTTTCCAGTTTGGCAGTGGTCGGGAAGTCTGTGGTGACCTCTCCGTCTATCTCATAGCCAACACATACCGGAATCTCATCCAGATACCCCAATACATCCAGTACCGTAAACGCTACATCAGTGGTTCCCTGCAGTCTGCATCCGTATTTAGACGCAACACAATCGAACCAGCCCATCCGTCTCGGACGTCCCGTGGTAGCTCCAAACTCGCCGCCATCGCCGCCTCGTTTTCTCAGTTCATCCGCCTCATCGCCGAAAATCTCGCTGACAAACGCGCCTGCGCCCACTGCGCTGGAGTACGCTTTGCATACCGTCACGATCTTCTTAATCTCATAAGGCGGAATGCCTGCGCCAATGGCTCCGTAAGCAGCCAGTGTGGATGAGGAAGTTACCATCGGGTAAATTCCATGATCCGGATCCTTTAAAGTGCCCAACTGCCCTTCCAATAAGATCGTCTTATTGTCTTTGATAGCCTGAGCCAGATAAGAAGGCACATCGCAGACATACGGCGCGATCATTTCTCTGTAGGAATGAAGTTCTTCCAGCAGTTCCTCCGGCTTGATCGGCGGTTTATGATACAGATGTTCCAGTGTAACATTCTTCACCTCAGCAATGCGTACTACTTTTTCCTTCAAGAGTTCTTCATCAAACAGTTCGCTTACCTGGAACCCGATCTTGGCATACTTATCCGAATAGAACGGCGCGATACCGGACTTGGTGGAACCGAAAGATTTTCCTCCCAGGCGCTCCTCCTCGTACTGGTCAAACAGAATGTGATAGGACATCACCATCTGAGCCCGGTCAGACACCAGGATCTTGGGCGTGGGAACACCGCGTTCTACAATGCTTTTAATCTCATTGATCAAAATCGGGATATTCAGCGCCACACCGTTTCCGATAATGCTGGTGGTATGCTGATAGAAGATACCGGACGGCAGGGTGTGCAGCGCGAATTTTCCATAATCATTTACAATGGTATGCCCTGCGTTGGCACCGCCCTGGAAACGCACGATTATATCGGCCTTTTCCGCCATCATATCGGTAATTTTCCCTTTCCCCTCGTCTCCCCAGTTTGCTCCTACAACTGCTTCTACCATATTAAATCCTCCTCGTTCAAAACGCTTGATGCGTTTCAATTTCTACACGTTAATTTCTGCTTTTACGCCAAGTTCCTCTTTATTAGCATCCAGTACCGGCTGTACCACTGTTTTCAGGAACTTGTCCACCTGAAGGGCGGAACGTCCTGTGTATCTGGCCGGATCCATGGTCTTCTGCAATTCCTCCAATGTCAGGTTAAAAGACGGATCCGCCGCGATCAGTTCCAGCAGATTGTTGTCCCCTCCCTCTTCTTTCACATTGCGGCCCGCTTCCATGGACAGGGTGCGGATCTTCTCATGCAGTTCCTGCCGGTCTCCGCCGGCCTTTACCGCATCCATCATAATATTTTCCGTAGCCATAAAGGGCAATTCCGATCTTAATCGTTTTTCAATTACCTTCGGATATACCTTCAATCCATCGGTGACATTCAGGCACAGATCCAGAATACCGTCCGTTGCCAGAAATCCCTCCGCAATGGAAAGACGCTTATTGGCAGAGTCATCCAACGTGCGTTCAAACCACTGCACCGCTGAAGTGATGGCTGGGTTTAAAGCATCGATCATCACATATCTGGAAAGAGAAGCAATACGCTCACTGCGCATGGGGTTTCTCTTGTAAGCCATGGC
>CADCMM010000105.1 GCA_902802515.1 uncultured Lachnospiraceae bacterium | reverse complement strand
AAATTCCATGGTCAGCTGACAGACCTCCTCCGGAGTGAAGGAAGTACGAATCACATCATTGGAGGAACGGTTCACGCAGTAGCGGCAATTATAGATGCATTCGTTGGTAAACAGAATCTTCAGCAGGGAGATGCATCTGCCGTCCGCCGCGAAGCTGTGACAGATTCCCGGAGCTTCGCAGTTTCCCATATGCTTTCCATCACCTTTTCGGTCAACACCGCTGGACGTACAAGCCACATCATACTTGGCTGCATCCGTGAGAATATTCAATTTTTCATATAGGTTCATTTCCTGCTGAATATGCACAACGATCTCCGTCCTATAACTCCATAACTTTGTTCTTCCTTGATTATATAACAAGATCAAATGCAAATCAAGAAAAATCGAACATTTGTTTGTATTTAGACTATAGATTCGGAAACACATCAAGTGTTTCCGAATCTATAAAATTAGCCAGAGGACTGTTTTCGGTGTACTGCCGACGTTCCTCTGGCTAATATGAAGTTATAATTTTCCGAGAATCTTCACTGCTTCCTCCAGATACGGATTCTGCACCTTCGCAAATCTTCCCTCATCCGCAGCCTCTGCCAGGGACGGATCGATGGGCATCTGTCCCGCTACCGCCAGACCCAGGCTCTGGGCTGCTTCCTCAATGTGGCTCTCCCCGAAAACCTTGATGATCTTTCCGCAGTCCGGACATTTCAGATAACTGTAGTTCTCAATCAGACCCAGGATCGGAATGTTCATCAGCTTCGCCATATTGTAGGCTTTCTTGACGATCATCTGTACCAGATCCTGCGGGGAAGTCACCACCAAAATACCTTCCACCGGAAGTGACTGAAACACCGTCAGCGGAACATCACCGGTTCCCGGAGGCATATCTACCAGAAGATAGTCCAGCTCTCCCCAGATCACATCCGACCAGAACTGCTTTACGGTGCCGGCGATCACCGGCCCTCTCCAGACCACTGCCTGCTCCGGATCCGGGATCAGCAGATTCAGAGACATTACTTTAATCTGATTCGCTGTCAGTTCCGGCAGAATACCCTCTTCGGATGCTTCCGCCGGTCCGGTCAGCCCATACATTTTCGGGATAGAAGGACCGGTAATATCCGCGTCCATGATACCTACCCGGTATCCTTTCTCCGCCAGCAGGTTCGCCAGGGAAGCCGTTACCATGGACTTTCCCACACCGCCCTTACCGCTGACTACACCGATCACATGTTTTACCTCTGTGTATATGTTTGGCTCAACCTGAAAACTCTGCGGCCCCTTTGCGCTGGGACATCCCGCGCAGCTTTCCTTTGAGCAAGATGAATTGCTGCAATTTTTTTCTGCCATTTTAAAACCTCCTAAGTTACATAGTATATTTATTGTATCATGCGTGCGATATCGCCACGCGCACTTTCACGCATCTGACAGGTCGTCAGGGTCATCCTTATATCATTGCGCGTCAGGATGTCTCCTCGTATTATTCCCGGAATCGTCAGTATTGTGTACGATGGTGCCGCTGCTCTCTGTCATTTGCTCCAGAAGCGCATCCAGTATCCTCATAGCTGCCTCTTCCTTGCTCATCAGTTCCAACTGCTTTGTTTCCTGTCCGGATATCAGTGTAATTACATTCGTGTCGGTGCCAAATCCTGCCCCGGCCACCTTTACATTGTTGGCAGCGATGAGATCCAGATTTTTTCGCTCCAGCTTTTCTCTGGCGCGATTTTCCAGATCAGAGGTTTCCATGGCAAATCCGCACAGGAGCTGACCTTCCCTCTTATGATCTCCCAGATACTGCAGGGTATCCTCCGTGCGCTCCAGTTCCAGAACAAGTTCTCCGTCTGCCTTCTTCATCTTCTCATCCGCCACGGATACCGGGCGGTAATCCGCCACGGCTGCCGCCTTAATGATCATATCCTGCTCCCCGCTCCGGGACGTCACTGCGTCAAACAGTTCCCGGGCGCTCTGTATGGGAATTACCTCCACAAAGGATGGCGGCTTTAGCGCCGTCGTGCCCGTTACCAGCGTCACCTGGGCCCCCCGCAGCATCGCCATCCGGGCCAGGGCGTAACCCATTTTTCCGGAAGAATGATTCGTAATGTAGCGCACCGGGTCAATGGCCTCCTGGGTAGGCCCCGCCGTCACCAGGATCTTCTTTCCCGCCAGATCCTTTTCCAACGCGATCTCTCTTAAGATATACTCTAGGATCAGGCTCTCCTCCGGAAACTTTCCTGCCCCGGTATCCCCGCAGGCAAGGAGTCCCACAGCCGGTTCGATGAGAAGCCAGCCATACTTTTTCAGCAGAGACAGATTGTCCTGGGTCACCGGGTTCTCATACATTCTGGTATTCATGGCGGGCGCTGCCAGTTTCGGGCACTGACAGGCCAACAGCGTAGTGGTCAGCATGTCGTCCGCCAGCCCGTGGGCCAGCTTGGACAGCACATTGGCCGTGGCCGGAGCCACAATGGCCAGATCCGCCCGCTTCGCCAGTTCCACATGCTTCACATGAAACTCAAAATTCCGGTCAAACGTATCCGTCAGACATTTATTCCCAGTCAATGTCTCAAAGGTAATAGGCGTAATAAATTGCTGAGCATTTTTCGTCATGATCACATGCACATCCGCATGCTGTTTTTTCAGCAAACTCGCCAGATTGGCGGCCTTGTATGCCGCAATACCCCCGGTCACGCCCAGAATAATCGTTTTTCCTGCTAACATAGATTCCTCCGTTTCGCATCAAACTCTTACATTAAAATTCTTTACAATTGATTATATTCATTATATCCGATTTCTTTATCATGCTGTAATCTGGCGACAACAAATAGCGGTAATTGTAATCTGTTCAGAGAATAATTTAAAAGAAATTTCCAATAGGATTCCTGACGCATCCGGTATTTATACTTACATAAGGACAAACCATGGCACAAATAAATTTCATCTTATAAAAAATCCACAGATCGCGCCCAAACATCCGAGATCATCCCCTATATACTGTAGACATATAACGCTGCGTCAATCAATGATATTTTTAAGCAAATTCTGAAAGATCGCTACAAAAACCGTTGGAATTATCTAAAACAGAATCATACGAATATTTACGAAATTGATTATCAATGGTTTTTCAAAAACCAAATAAATCCGGAAATCAAAATGAAAAGAGTGTTATTTTCTACATCAAGGTGTTTAATTTTATCAGTATTTCTTCCATTTTAACTTTTTAAATTTTTTTACTGTATCACCTTTTATCAGCTTCCTGACATATGCCGTGTATTTGGAATATGAAACCTTTCTTTGTCCAATGTAATATGTTCTTGTCAGCGGTGCCTGATCATAGGAGCGGGAACCATAGTATTTTTGTACTGATGCAACATTAACATAGCGTCCCCCTTTGTATTTATAATAAATATCCATTAATGTGCCCATATGTCCATAATCTTTCATGAAAATAACTTTTTTTCTTTTATAGTAACTGGTAAAAGTCCCCTGTCCTGTTTCCAGAATTTTTACTGCTCTCCCATTTTTATATTTGTAAATAATCTGGGTACAATAACCATAATTAGGATATGTGATTAATTCATCCACCTTATCATTGTCCAAGTCTACATATGCATAGTCCAAATAAAATGTATTAAATCTGTATTTATCAATTCTTATTTGCGTGCGAAACACTGCATGTGCCTTGCTATTTTTACTGGCCGCATACGTTTCTGTAGAACACATTACGGTACCCAGCATCATCACTAATAAAACAAATACCATTGCGTTTCGTCTTGTCGTTATTTTCATTCCTCCATACCCCTCTTTCATTCTGCTATTAATGACATCTCGGTCTGCGAACGCAGGTCGACCTGCCTTCGCCAAGCAAAAGCCCTTTAAAAACTACTTCTTTTTCTTAATTAATTGCCTGTCCGCCCAGCGGAAATAGCCCGGAGCGGATCGAAACACCTCCGGGTTCTCCATAAGTTCTGTGATCAGTTCTTCAATGCTGAACGGCCGATAACCATACTCCTGCATCTGATCAATATACTGATCCAAAGTATCGTTCTTTAAT
>CADCMM010000104.1 GCA_902802515.1 uncultured Lachnospiraceae bacterium | reverse complement strand
ACTTTTCCGCAGCCCACTATGATAATCTTCACTTTCTTCCTCCGCGTATACCATATAATAATAGATTCATTGGTACTATAACACCTTTGCAGGCAGATTTCCAGTGGTAATTGCAGATTTCAAAACGAATGCCAAACGCCAGGCGAAGATGAGATTATCCAAGAAAACCCGCTCTCGCTCGCTCAGAACGCAGCGGTGCTAAATTCATTCTTCGCTGCGCTTGAATTCATCAAGCACCGGCGTTCTTCGATGGTTTTTCTCTGGATAATCTCATCCCCGCCCGGCTGTTCATAGTGTTTTTACTCAAAGCAGCCTACTCGCTTCATAACTGACAATACAGTAAATCTATATCTGCCGGAAATTTAGTCACCATACCAGGATTGATATAGGGTTTGCACCAGCCAGGGCATTTTCTCATTCTCCAGGCCGGAATAGTTGACGAGAACGGCGTGCCGGATCGGTTCCTGCATCTGGTTGACGGGATCTGAATCCGGCTCTTCCTGCGAAGCATGATAATACTGGGACAGGCAGGACAGGCGGATGCCGCACGCAGCGGCCCTGGATATCAATTCCTGATCAGAAAGCGCCGTGTCGATCTGCACCAGAAAATGCAGGCCGGCGTCGGCCTCATGGATGTGGACTTTTTCAGAAAGGGGATTTTGGGAGATGGCCTTTAGCAGAGCATCTCTCTTGCCCCGGTAATAGTTTCGCATACGGTTGATATGTTTTTCGAAATAGCCCTTATGGATAAATTCCGCCAGTGTATATTGCTCGAAATTCGATACGGTACAGGCATAAAAGCCTAATCTCTCCTGAAAGCGGGCCAGCAATCGTTTGGGCAATACCATATAGCTGATGCGAATAGTAGAGGCAAGGCTTTTTGTAAACGTATTCATATAGATTACTTTATCCAGGCGGTCAATGCTCTGCAGAGAGGGAATCGGTCTTCCGGCAAGACGAAATTCGCAGTCGTAATCGTCCTCGATGATATAGCGATCATCGCTGTCATTCGCCCATCCCAGCAATTCATAGCGCCGCCCGATGGGTGTAGTCACCCCCGTCGGGTAATGGTGGGAGGGAGAAACATGAAGAATGTCCGCGCCGCTGCTTCTCAGCGCATCCACCTGGATGCCCCCTTCGTCCATGGGAATGTAGGCAATGCTAACCAGATGGCTCTGGTATACCTTTGCCATTTTCACATATCCCGGATCTTCCAAGGCATATTTTTTATCCTGTCCAAGAAGCTGGATCAGAAGCCCGTACAGGTATTCTGTCCCCGCGCCGATGATGATCTGATCCTCTGTCACGTTCATTCCCTGATACTGCAAAAGGTATTCTGCAATAGCTCTCCGCAGCGCAAATACCCCTGCTCCGGGTGCGGGAATCATCAGTTCCTCCTGTTTTTCCGACAACACCAATCTCATCAGCCTTGCCCAGAGCGTAAAAGGAAACTGGTTTTGATCGGTGCGGCTGCTGACAAGGTCAACCACTGCCGGCAATTCTTTCGGGACATCCGGGACATTATCTGGCGACGCGAGAGTTTGTTCTCGATTCATCCGCGCAAAAAGAGAGCTGTCATGTCCGATCTGAGACTTTGGCGTCAGCAGATATCTGCTGATCTCTGCCACATAATAGCCGGATTTTGGCACGGAATACAAATATCCCTCCGCCATCAGCTGCGCATAAGCATTTTCCACCGTAATCACGCTGACCCCCAGATTTTTGGCAAATCCCCTTTTAGACGGGAGTTTCTCCCCCGCCCGGATTTTTCCCTCCAGGATATCACTCCGGATACATTTATAAAGATATTCGTACAGGCTGTCACTGCCCAGATTCTCAAAAGAATAAGTAAGCATATCGTATTCTCCTATGATGTTATCACCTGACAACATGGCAATCTGATGATTATTATACTACAGTTTCTGAAACGCATCCAGTGTTTGCGCAGCTAAAAGGGACTGCCTGCGCAGTCCCTTTTTATTTACCTATTTTGTTTTCTTTTTATTCTGTTTTTCTTACTGTATTCTTATTTTTCTATAGTGCTCAATCGGAGGGCATCTCAAATATCCTGTAATTTATATCTATAAATGAGTTATAAAAAATATGATTTCTTTACACCAATACCTTTTATAACGCGGCAGTTCTTTTGATATAACCAGCAAAGGTGTTTCCGCCTTATCTTCCACTGTTCCGCTCCGATCATCGCTTAAATTCGATTATTCTTATGGAAATAAGTAACGGAAGTCTTTTTCACAGGAACCGTTTGCTCCGCCAATGTTATATCGTGTGTAGAATTCTGCAATATCCATTGGACTCGACCTCCTCTTTGGGATTTTCATCAGGTATCAGAAAATCTATTTAATCAACAACGCTTGATTTGTTGTTGTTATCTGTATCCTATCATTTCACCTTTGATTTGTCAAGTGTTTTTCTGGATATTTTTTATATTTTTGCAGTTTTTCTTTTTTAATTCGATTTTGTTTGTAAATTATCTGTTTTTTGTATATTTTTCAGTTAATTTAGTTTTCTTAGTTCACCCTATTATAATTGATCAGACATCCATCCAATATGATCTGCCTCTCATCATCCGTCATCTCGCCCAGCCTCAGGGTAAACTCTTTCAAAGTACCGCCCTTCACCACATATGCCTTGATCTCGGTGACCTTATCCTCTACCGCTTTGCGGATGCCCGGCAGGAACAGGTAATCCTTGTTCTTGAAGGGAAGCTCCCCCTCTTCGATCAGGAAAGGCAGCATACCCCAGTTGATCAGATTGGAGCGATAACGCTTCGTAGCATAGCTGTTGGCGATATTGGCCCATCCTCCCAATACTTTCTGACAGGAGGCCGCCTGCTCGCGGGCAGAACCGTCTCCCGGCTTCACTGCGAAAATAGTGGATCCCACGCCTACGTTGGTGTTGTCAATTTCCCCGAATCTTGTATGGATCTCGTCCAGCACGGGTTTCAGTTCCGGCAATGCCTGCGCAGGACAGTTTCCTGCTTCGATAGCCTTCTGTGCAGTCTGTACCTCTTTTGCCAGACCCACATATGCCGGATCCTTGCGGGAAAGGGCAAATTCCGCCAATCCCAGCGGATTGGAACGGTAGGAAGAGGTTTCGCCGGAAGGGATCAGCTCGTCCGTTGTGGTCACCGGGTCATGGATCTCTGACACTACTTTCAGGATCAGGTTCTCCGGAAGCTCCACCATGGCAGGCCAGTCTTTGATATTTGGTCCCAATTTGATCTCTACTGAAGGATCTGCCACTCCCTTGCTGTCAAAGACACGGTTCTCATAAATAGCGCTGTCAAAGAAATATTTCGGTTTCGTGAAGTCCACGTCTACCTCGGTGCCCGCCGTCAGATAACCCTTGTTAGCTGCGGTAGCCGCAATGGACCTGGCGTCCATCAACGCAACGGAAGCGATCTGTCCGCTCTGCAGCTTGGAGCCCTCGCGGTTCGGGAAGTTTCTCGTGGAATGCCGGATGCTGAACGCGTTGTTGGCCGGAGTATCTCCAGCGCCAAAGCAAGGTCCGCAGAACGCAGTCTTCACCACCGCGCCGGACTGGATCAGATCCGCCAGCTTGCCATTTTTCGCCAGCTCCATATAGATCGGCGTACTTGCCGGATAGACGCTCAGAGTAAACTCATCATTTCCAATAAATTTTCCTTTCAGGATATCAGCTGCATCACAGATATTTTCAAAGCCGCCGCCTGCGCAGCCGGCAATGATACCCTGGTCTACATACAATCTTCCGTCCCGCACTTTATTCTTCAGGGTAAAGTCCACTGCCCCGTCCAGGCTGACCTTTGCCCGCTTCTCCACGTCATCCAGGATATCCATCAGATTCTCGTTCAGTTCCTCGATGGTGTAAGTGTTGCTGGGATGGAAGGGCATAGCGATCATGGGGCGGATCTGGCTCAGGTCCACATACACCATTCCGTCATAGTAAGCCACCGCGCCGGGATTCAGTTCTTTGTAGTCCTCTGCTCTGCCGTGGATCTCATAGAACTCTTTAATTTCGTCATCGGTCTGCCAGATAGAGGAAAGGCAGGTAGTCTCGGTGGTCATGACATCCACGCCGATACGGAAATCCGCGCTCAGGTTCTTCACGCCCGGTCC
>CADCMM010000103.1 GCA_902802515.1 uncultured Lachnospiraceae bacterium | reverse complement strand
ATCGGCATCAAACAATCTGCTGTTGTTCATGCTGACATCGCAAAAACAGTCCCGAATAATGTGCAGAATGGAGTTCCGTTTAATTTGAGGAACAACACCACTCTCGTTGATGAGTTTTGCCAGATGTTCAAAATGTAGTTTCTCACAATTAATTCCCTCGACTGAGATATGGAACTGTCTGGACTCTTTTTTAGACATTACTCTCCGCCCCTTTCAGAACATCGGCAATGATGTCTGTAAAGTCAATATCCACAATTGCACCGTAGCGGTTGATAAAGTAGTTTTTCATATAATTGCTCGTCTTTCGCACACTGGCCTCACCGTTTGCCTTAAAGTCGGACAGTGCATACAGGCTGCTGGATTTGCTATCCTTGTCCCGCTCCACAAACTTTATCTCATCACGCCTAAGAAGGTTATGATTCAGATAAATCGGATTATGAGTGTTAAAAATAATCTGTGCACCATTCGTATTTACTCCATCGTTATGGAAGATGGTAATCAGATTCATGACAATCATCGGATGTAAAGAAGCGTCAAGTTCATCCATTACCAGAACAGCGCCATTTCTCAGAGCAGAAATAATGACAGGCATGATGGAAATTAACCGCATAGTTCCCACTGACTCTATTCTGTCCGCATCAAGACCGTACAACCTGCTACCCATCTTCTTCAAAACTGACATCAACTTGGTGGTGTGCGTCTCCGGATCGTTGACATAAGCAAAATCACTTCCAATAATCCCCGCCTCCTGCGCAATCTTGTTGATATAAACATTGATCATAGCGCGACCGTCATCCTCCGGTACACTCGGATAAAATCGCGTTCTGTCAGCGGAATTAACAACGATGAACTGCTCCTCAAACCATTGGCGAATCTCGCTGACCAGCTTCTTGCTGCAGAACGAATTGAAATCCGTTACCAGGAGCAGACTGTCGGACGTGATATTATTGCTCATGGCTTTCCTGTTCTTCTCCGTATCCTTCAACTCATAGCCAATATTCAGATAATCCGTGATTGTATCCAATTTCAGTTTAGCGACCGCATCCCTTGTTCTGGAAAAAATCAGGGTGTCATTAACGTAAAGCTGCTCCTGATCGATATACCTCTCTGCATCCTTCTCCAGAAATGCACCAAGGAACACAGCAATCGCATAGCGATACTTCATACCATGAAAAGTAAAAGTGGCATCAAAACGTACCGGCTCCGCATCATCCCGAAATGCAAAAGGTGTAAGAACAAGGTTACCGCTCACGTGATCTCCACTTCGATCCTCTACTGCATCCCGGATATTACCGCGAAGAATCATCTGTCGCATGCAGGACATGGCATTTACAATGGAGGTTTTACCAGCTGCATTCGGTCCATATATAACAGAGGCGGACAGACCAGTTTCTTTCTGGTCTGCCATCTGCTCAGTCAGGATACTATAATCCAGTTCCGTCATTCTCCTCTCCGGAATCATGTTAAACTCAAATCCATCTCGAAAGGATTTGAAATTATCACAAGAAAAATTCAGAAGCATTTTCATTACCTCCATGCAAAGTATTCGCACTTATTGTCATAATTATACATCTATTTCTTCACAAAATCAAGTATTATGCCATTTATCAGCATTAATCTTGATCTGCTGTTCCGTGTGCCACCCTTTCGGAGCTTTTGTTTCAATCGCCACAAAACGCCCTGTTTTATTAAATATTTTTTGACCTCGCCCTGATAAAATTTCTCCTGTCGATACACGACATTTTGCGTCCCAAAAAAGCTTCTTTCCAATACTATATATGATCTGAGCAGGTTCTGTCTCAAAAATTCAAAAATACAAAAAATAGACCCGATACTTAGACCGAGTCCTTTTTTTGTTGCAATGTGAGTATTTTTGATATATATTATAGTCAATTTGTCATCCATCTCTGGCGTAATCCCCATAAATACGACTATTTTCCGCCGCTTACATTCAACAGTTTTGGGGAAGCGCTGCGCTCCGTCCAGGATGATCTGGACAGCAAGAACTTCTACGCTTTCAACCCCAGCTTCGATGCCCCGGTATCCTGCCAGGGATGTGAAAAATAGCAATTTGGGGTTGTCGCACTAAGCATTTTATTGCGACAGCCCCGTCTCTAGTCTCTTCCCTGCGTACAAAATCCACCGTTTTTCATCTATATATTAATCACGCAGCTCATCTCATGCCACTGCTCGCCGCCCCAGGAAGAATCTGCAATTCCCTCATCCCAAAACCCCATCTTCCTGTACATTTGCACCTTTGAATCCAGACAAGTCAAAAGGAGCATCCGTCTCCCATTTTCCCGTTCTCTACAAATATATTGACGCATCAGTTCTCTGGCCAGTCCCTGCCCCCGATATTCCGGAAGTACATCTAACCCCAGCAGCATTATATTTCTCCCACTGGGATCTTGCAAATCCTCATTTGTGAAAAACTCATCACGAAAAAAATTCTCATTTGTGGAAAGGCCGTTTAAAAATCCCGCTATTTTTCCTGTCTGCCTATCTGCCGCCACAAGAAATAGCTCGGGAGCTTTTGCCACACGCCTGAGCATCATTTCCCGCTGACATGCTTCATTCGGAGGAAAACAAATCTGTTCAATTTCAGCCGCCTGCTCTGCCTCATCCCAGCGGATATTGCGAAACTCAAATCTCTCTCCGAGTTTCTGATCCCTTTTGAAATAAACATCATTCATGAAGTTTTCCTCTGTCATAACCTTAACCCCTTCGTCAATCAGCATCTGTGCAAAGATACCATTTCCTGAAACCAGTCCGCCATCAAACGTTCCATTATGTATCATACCGCACCCGCATGAAGGACTTTTCGCTTTCATGATTGCCTGCGTACATCCGTGCACCCTGCAGATCTCCATCGCTTTTTTTGCCCCTGTGACAAATTCCTCTGTCACGTCCCTGCCATTGCAGCTGTACACTCTGCCCTCCCAGATCTCACTCGGGTCACGAGGCGTCGGAAGTCCGCCCAGCACTTCCGGGCAGACAGCAACTGCCTTGCCTTCATCAACTAACCTTTTAATCTCCGGAACAAGTTTATCTTTTCCATTCATCCGGCAGGGAACCCCTGCTAGACATTCGCTTACGATAATCATATGTCATCCTCTTTTCATAGTCTTTCGTTTTTCTTAATATTGCCGACACATAAAGTTCACATTCCGGTACTATACTGAACTCACATTAGCAGGGGAGCTAATATTCCTTCTTTATAGGAGCAGTTGATCCCGTTTCCGGGCAGCTGCTCCGTTTTTTATTTACGCAAGCAGCAAGCCATTACGCCGCTTGCGGCAACATTCCATACGGAACACCCTGCGGGTGCGGCAAACACTGCGATAACACGAGCGATCCTTGTTCCTTATCATTCTTTCTTCCGTTTAGAATTTGTCAGTTCATAACTCAGATCAAGCAATCCCAGAATCTGGTCTTTGGGCACGCTTCCATCCAGCAGAATGCTGATCCATTCCGTATGATTCATGTGATATGCAGGACGGATACCTTCACTGTAGAGCGATCCCGCTAAAACCGGGTCGCATTTCACATTCAGGATGTCCACTCTTTCGTTCCCGGGCAGTCCCATATTCTTCCTGTTCACATCCAGAATAAGGCCGAACCACTTCCGGCTATCCTCATGCCGAAACACTGTACTGTCCGGATCTCTCTTCCAGGGATGGTCCGGTATGATCCCATATTCTTTCTCCACGTGGGCAATTATTTCATCTCTAAACATAGGTTTCTCCCCATAAATTTCTGTTAAAACTCCCTTAACACCAGATCCGTAATACCCTCATTTTCACCAGGCGTAATCCGGATGACCCTCGGTTCCCTCTGATATCCGTATTCATCCAAAATCATGTTTCGAATGCGGACACCGCCATGATACCCATGTATGCAGCGGATCCGGTAGGTACTTGTTCCTGCTTTTCTGATCTGCTCATCGATTTTTGCTTTTGCCTGTTCCTGATTGCAGCCATGAAGGTCAATCTCTATAATTCCTGCTCCAAACATGTTTTTTCTCCCGTATTTTAGAAACATTTGCCCAGATAAATAAGTCCACAGTCAAAATCTATATCCTCATTTTTTCGCGTTGCAATGTCTGATGAACATAATATAACATATATCTCTCCCATGAATAAACACAAAAATTGCAATCCGGTTAAGATTATAAAAACGGGCATACTGTCAGGCGTCGAATTATAGTTCCCACCTACGGCACCTTTACCGCAGATTTAATTCGCCATTTACTACATACTGTCTCTCTGTATGTGCTGTTTGAT
>CADCMM010000102.1 GCA_902802515.1 uncultured Lachnospiraceae bacterium | reverse complement strand
GTAGAAATCGCCACAGAAACTGTCAGCGCCAATGCCATAATTTGATTTCTTCTTGCTCTCATCTCGACTCTTCCTTTCTGAATCATTATCCACTAACTGGTATCAGGAATGCTTTCGGAAAGAGAAATGAACAAAAGTGTGCTTCGCACACCCCGCGATCAATAACCTTGGCAGCACAGCTTTTCCCAAGGGACACTTCGTAGTGTTCCGCGCGCGTAGCTGCGCATCCTTTGCCCGAAGGGCTTTCTCGTATAGGAGACGAAGTTTCCTATACGAGAAAAAACCGCTTTCATAACCTTATGAAAGCGGACAGCAGGAAAAACCGTATCATGCATAATCGTACCTATCCGTTCTCTTCACAGATACGATGAGATGCAAAATACAGTAATGCTCATGAATCACTTTCTTCGGAAGCATTCAATCAATACCATGCCACCAGCAGGTTTCCTGGCTCGCAGATCAACACATATCTCCCCTTCTCAGGCTGTTTGCCCAATGGATAACGAAAATATATTCCCTGCTTACAGTGACCGGATCGCTCAGGTTTTTCACCTGATTCCCTCTCATTGACGCAAAGCGTCAAACACTGAAGACATCCCAATTGTTCTTATGTTATAGCGCAGCTGCAATCTATCGTCAGGAAACAACTGCGCTTTTCAATATATTTTTACGGCCATTTTGTCGCAAGTCTGTAAATACAGAACGACGTTACATACTTCGCAGTACGGTCGGTAGAATAACTGTCGGTATAGGTGATCTCAAAGTAAGTAGGAGCAAACATATCCTTGCTCAGCGATCTGCCAATGCTGCCATAATAGCTCGATATCTCTCTGGTATAGCTATAGCCCACAGTGCCGAATTTCACTTTGCTGCCGTTTTTGAATTTACTGTAATTCATCGTGCCGTTCTGGTCATATTTTCCAACTTTGATGGATTTGAGCTTGTATCCGTCGCCCAGTGTAAACTTCACTTTAGCGGACGCCGCAGTGGTATATCCACTTCTATATAATCCACCCTTGGTAACGTCCGTGCCGCCTACCTTCGCGCTTTTAACAATGCTGCCTGTGCCGTACGCATGTACCTTGATCGTTCTGGTGGTTCTGGTTCCTTTACCGTTGTTGGTCACATTAAACTTGATCGTATGCGTGCCCTTTGTCTTGGCATAAAAACTGATCGTGGCATACGCGGAACTCGAATTACCATCCACATACGTCGTAGTATAGGTCACCTTCGCTTTCAGATTTTTACTGGTTTTGAGTTTGGTAATGGTGTCCTGATGCCCTACCATCTGAACCGTGACGGAGCCCCTGTAGCGCATTCCCACCCCACAGCGCGCATGAGTCGGCGCATACACCTTCGTTGCCGCCTGCGCCGCCATCGGACAAGCAAAAACCAGCAGCATCACTGCCAACAGCAGAAACGGGGATACAAGCTGAAAACGTCTCTTTTTTTCCTGCATTTTTCTCTTTCCTCCTTGATTAATAATAATGCTATTAATTAAATTTTATTTTATCCTACTTTATGCAAATTTTCAATATTTTCCATTCACAAGTTCTACTTTCTTCGGCTCGGAATAAAATTTCATAAGACCCTCTCTGGAGTTCCTATGAAGCATTCTGATACTCTTAATAAAAAACACATCCGCTGGCTGGTCACCGTACTGCTCATGGCGGCCGCTTTTCTCACTGCAGCTGCGCTGCATACTCCGCTCACGCAGGATCAGCATTTCGAAAAATACACCAACCATCTGTTTCGCTCTGAGCTTGCAGGAAGCACCCTGAACCTTCACTATACTCTGGCGAACCCTGATTCTTACGGTATAAAAGAATATCCCATCACCTTGGGCAGTATGAGCAAAGACGTGCATCTGTCTTCTGTGGCACAAACCGAAAATTACCTCACAGGCCTGGCAAAATTCTCCCGGGAAAAGCTGTCCGCCAAGAACCGTCTCACTTACGACATTCTTCAGGATTACCTGACAGCCTGCAGGAACAGCGCGCCATTTTATCTCTATGATGAGCCCTTAAGCCCAACTCTTGGTGTTCAGGCTCAGCTCCCGGTACTGCTGGCGGAATATACGTTCCGTACCCGGCAGGACATTGAAGATTACCTCGCGCTGTTGGCTCAGATACCGGATTATTTTCAGTCGATCATGGATTATGAAGAGGAAAAGGCAGCTGCAGGGCTGTTTATGAGCGACAACTGTGTCACCGATGTACTGCAGCAGTGCGACGCTTTTGTTAACAGCGGAAATGATAACTATCTGAAACAGATCTTTGATGAGCAGATTGATTCTTTTACCAATCTGACCGCAGATGAAAAAATTTCTTATAAAAAACAGAACGCAGAAATTCTGGAAGCCTACGTTTTGCCCGCTTACAAAGAGATGATGCAGCGTCTCGCCCGGCTCCTGGGCAAGGGCAAAAACTCAGGCGGTCTGTGCAATCTGCCTTTGGGGAAAGAATATTATCAATATCTGGTACATAACACCACCGGGGATGCCTCTTCCGTAGAAGATATCGAAGAGCGAATCAAAGAGGAGATTATATCTGCATATGGAGATATTCAGAAATTGCTGAAATCAGATTCGGGGCTTATCACTGCCTCCCTGGATCAGATAGCGGTTCCTGATCCTGCCCAGGTTCTGACGCAGCTGCAGGAAGTGATCCTGGAGGATTTTCCCGCCGCCCCCCGGGTTTCCTGTCAGATAAAATATGTCCACGATTCTCTGGCGGATTACTTAAGCCCGGCATTTTATATGATACCCCCCATTGATGAGACCGTTCGCAATGTGATCTATATCAATCCGGCCAACCATTACAATGCGCTGGAATTGTACACTACCCTGGCGCACGAAGGTTACCCTGGCCACCTCTACCAGACGGTGCTCTTTGAAAGCCAAAATGACAGTCCTCTGCGCAGCATCCTGAACTTTGGCGGGTATGTGGAAGGCTGGGCGACCTATGTAGAACTCTACTCTTATTCCACATGGACAGAGGATCCTGCTCTGGCCTCCCTGTATCAGAAAGACCGCTCCCTGATGTTGGGCATCGCCTCCCTGCTGGACATCGGCATCCATTACCATGGATACAGCCGCAGTGACGTTGCCTCATTCTTAAGTAAGTTCGGTATCACGGAAGACACCGCCAACACCTTGTATAACAATATTTTAGAGGCGCCGGCGAATTATCTGAAATACTATGTAGGGTATCTTAATTTCAAAGATTTACAGAGCTACATGAAAGATATTCTGGGAGATCGTTTTAGCCTGAAAGAGTATCACGCAAGGGTCCTAAAGATCGGTCCCTGCAGCTTTTCCACCCTCAAGCAGTATCTGACAGACGCAGAGTATCTGCTGTCCTAATCTGAAGCAGCGTAAATGAAGGAGGTGTTGCGCAAAGCAACACCCCCATAACAATATCAAATTTCGTCCGGCAGTTTCTTCATGCAAACGATAGCGATGGATCCCGGCCCGATATGGCAGGAAACGCTCAGGGACAGCGGATCCATCACGATATCGTGATCCGGATATGCTTTCTGCACTTCCTCTTTCCATACCAATGCATCTTCGATATTTCCTGTATAAGCCAGAGCAATCAGTGCATCCTTGGGATCTAACCGAAAGCGCTCTCTCACATCATGATCAATGGCATCCAGCATCGTAGTCTTGGCCGCCTTCAGCGTCCTGCACTTGGCAAATGCATCCGGCTTTTCCCCCTGGATCTGCAGTACCGGTTTCAATTTAAGCAAAGTACCAAGGGCCGCAGCGGCAGGTGTGATGCGGCCGCCCTTTTTCAGATATTTCAAAGTCTCCAGAGTAATATAAATACTGGCATCAAACCGGGTTTCCTCCAGGTATTCTTTGATCTTTTCCGCATTCCAGCCTCTTTTGACCAGTTCCTTCGCGTCCAGTGCAGACTGACGCTGGGTTACAGAAATACGCTGATTATTTACCACCTGCACTTTACCGTCATACTCTTCCGCCAGAGCCGCTGCGGTAGCGCAGGAACTGGATAGTCCGCTGGACATGGGTATGTAAACGATCTCATCATATTCTTTCAGCAATTTGTCCCAAAAATCCATCAAATCTCCCACCGAAGGCATGGAAGTCGATATCTCCGCATCATGTTCCAGTTTCTTATAAAACTCTTCCTGCGTCAGATTAATATCCTCGTAATAAGTTTCCCCATCAATATAAAAAGGCATCGGGATCACATAAACACCCAATTCCTCGCTCTGAGCCTGCGTTATGCCGCTGTTGCTGTCTGTCATGATCGCTATTTTTGCCATTTTTTATTCCTCTATCCTGTCAAAGAATTCAGCTACCTTTTGTACTATTACTCATGATAACATAAACAAAAACCTCCTGCAAGTCATTCGCCAAATTTTGTTTGTGTCAAGTGATCGTTGGCACTTTGTCTTTCTTTGTGAAATCCTGACGCATCCAGCCTCCACAGAGCAGTTCCTACCGCAGACACGTCGGTTCCT
>CADCMM010000101.1 GCA_902802515.1 uncultured Lachnospiraceae bacterium | reverse complement strand
ACCTTCACTTTGCTGCGTTACATTTGCCCGGACATCGTTCGCGATAAAAGCGTTTGCTCCTCGTCCGAGCACGTAACTTGCAAAGCTCAGTCAGAAACCGATTGTTTTCATCAAACATTATTCCTTCACAAGCCGCACCGTAACGCTTTGGATTGCGGACAGTATGCTTGTACACAAAACGATCGTCGTGCGAGTGAACTCTTGCCAAAACCTTGCCGCCGCGAAAATGCATACGCTTCTGTCGCATTTGAGCGGCGTGCAGATAGGTTTGCAGCAAGTGGAACGAGATAGACGTGTTTTTTGTACAAGCATACTGGCCACAATCCTCTGTAAGGTAGTGGGTGTTCCAGAAGGCATACATACGGATACGCCAAACCCCTTACCTGTTATTTTGCAACAGCCTCCTCTTCTTTGCAGGCATGATTACGAAATGATGGTCCCGGTTTTGCCGTGCAGCGCATCCAGCGCATGCCCGATGTTTGTGATGATGGCTTGTCTGCCTTCTTTCTGGGACACAAAATTGACGCAGGCCTCTACTTTCGGCAGCATTCCGGCTTCGCCGAATTCTTTATTGTCAATATGTTCTCTGGCCTCCGCTGCTGATATATGCTCCAGAGGAAGAGGCTGTTCAGTTTGGTAATGTATGCAGACATGCTCCTCGTTGGTTAAAATCATCAGAATATCTGAATCAGTAAGATCTGCCAGTTTGCCGCTGGTCAGGTCTTTTTCTATGATTGCGCTGGCACTCTTTAATTTGCTTCCCTGCTTTAATACGGGGATACCGCCGCCTCCTCCGGCGATCACGATCTGATCCGCGTTTACCAGTGCATTGATGGCATCAATTTCCACGATATCCAGAGGCTTTGGAGAAGCTACGATCCTTCGGAATCCTTTGCCGGGTTCTTCCACCACATAATTTCCTTTTTTCTCTTCCGCGGCGGCTTCTTCGGCATTGAGATAGCGGCCTATTACTTTAATGGGGTGATAGAACGCGTCATCGTAAGGGTCAACCACAACCTGAGTAATGATGGTGCTCACCGTGCGGTAGATACCCCGGCTCATCAGTTCGGTGCGGAGCATGTTCTGAATATCATATCCTATATAGCCCTGGCTCATGGAAGAGCAGATGGCCATGGGGGCGTTATAAGTCTCGTGAGTTTTTGCGTATTCATTCAGCGCGGTGTGGATCATGCCCACCTGCGGCGCGTTGCTGTGGGTGATGATCAGCTGGCAGCCTTCCTCCACCAGGTCTGCCAGTATTTTTACAGAGGCGAAAATCCTCTTTTTTTGTTCCGGAAAGTCCGTTCCCAGGGCTTGATGCCCGAGGGCGACAACAACTCTTTTTTTCATAACCGATAACCTCGTTTCCTATGGGATTTGAAATTATTATATAAGCAACTGTACGAAAAAGCAAATAACTTTTCGCTTCCAAGGAATAAATTACAGGGACAACCTCATATATATATGAAAGAATTACAGTGAGGTAGCTGATATGGACAGGTGCGCGAGTGTTTTGAAAATATTCCCAAACCGAATCAGGGAGACTTTGCAGAAATCAGGAATGGATCTGGAACAGCTGCAGGAAATCCGTATGCGTGTTGGGCAGCCGCTGATATGTATTTACAGGGGAAAAGAGCAAATGCTGTCTGCGCAGGGAGATACTGGCTGCAAGGAAGCAGAGTATTACCAGGTTTCCAGAGCGGATCTGATGGAGACCGTATCTTATGTGTCCCGCTATTCTCTGTATGCATTTGATGAAGAACTAAAGCATGGGTTTATCACGATCCCTGGCGGTCATCGCGTTGGAATTGCGGGGAAAATTGTGATGGAGGAACAGAAGATCCGCTGTGTAAAATATATCTCTTTTCTCAATGTGCGGCTGTCCCACGAAAAGAAAGGATGCGCAGACCGGGTGCTGCCCTATTTAATTCAGGAGGGCAGTTTTTGCCATACGCTGATCATCTCGCCGCCAAAGTGCGGGAAAACAACACTGCTGCGGGATATTATCCGTCAGATATCCAATGGGAACGAAATACTTCCGGGGCAAAACGTGGGGGTGGTGGATGAACGTTCCGAAATTGGTGGAGCGTATCAGGGTGTTCCGCAGAATGACCTTGGGATGCGCACCGACGTACTGGATTGCTGCCCCAAATCCTTGGGAATGATGATGCTGATCCGCTCCATGGCCCCGGATGTGGTGGCGGTGGATGAGATCGGAGATTACCGTGACAGTCAAGCTATTGAGGCAGTGTTTCACTGTGGATGTAAATTGCTGGCTACCGTTCACGGAAGTTCCGTGGAAGATATCATGCAAAAGCCCCTCTTGCAGCGCTTGATGCAATACCATTGTTTTGAACGCTATGTAATACTGGATCATGAGCAGGTGGGACATATCCGTAATATTTATGATGGGCGGGGGACCAGACTGTATGGTTGAATTAAAGGTACTGGGAGCCGTGCTGGTGGCCGTCTTTGCGAGCCTGATGGGAGTGGCGGCGGGCAATGATATGAGAAGGCGCGTGGTATTGCTGCAGAGTTTTCACAGAGGGATTTTGATGATCCGTCAGGAGATAGAGTATCTGAAAGCTCCTCTGGAGGAAGCTGCCAGGCACGTGGGAGGTGTTCTGGAGGAACCATGGGCTTCCTTTTTTGAAATGGTGGGCAAACAACTGGAAGAACTGCCGGGAACGCCCTTTCATCAGGTATGGGAGGAAAAGGAGAAGGAATACCTGGAGGGACTTCCCATGCGCCAGGAAGACTTTGATCTGATCGCGCAGACCGGAATACAGCTGGAGCATCTGAACGCAGGAGAAAACAGCAAGGTGCTGGCGGTATTTGAAAAACGCCTGGAGGCATTGATTCAAGAGGCAAAGGCAGAATATCAAAGTAAGGCGCAGCTTTACCGCAGACTGGGCGTTATGGGAGGCATTTTCCTTGTTATTATCCTTGTTTAGGAAAACGCTGATTAATGCATTTTCCCCGCCGGATTTTCGCTGCGCAGCAGCAATTTTCCATGGAAATCCGTGCGATCCACCGGAGGATGCTAATGAAACGATGATTAAATCAGCGTTTGATTAGCAATATCAGTGTTAATTATTTGCCATGAACAGTGAAACAGATCAGAAAGGAGAGACCATGAGCGTAAATCTGATATTTAAAATCGCTGCTGTCGGTATACTGGTATCAGTTTTGGGTCAGGTCTTGAAGCACAGCGGACGGGAGGATCAGGCTTTTTTGACCAGCCTGGCAGGGCTGATTTTGGTGCTGTTCTGGATACTGCCGTACATCCAGCAGCTCTTTGAAACCGTAAAAACGTTGTTTGCGTTATAGGAAGGAGCGTGGGCCTGTGACAATGCTGAAGATCGGATGCCTTGGCCTGTCCGGCGTCATCTGTGCGTTGCTTTTAAAAGAGATGAAATCTCCCTTTTCTGCATTTATCAGTCTGGGAACCTGCATTTTGATCGCGTTCTTTGGACTTTGCAGGCTGGATCTGGTGGTAGATATGATCTCTTCCATGGAACAGTATATCACGCTGAAAACGGCATGGTTCCAGATTTTGCTTAAGATAACGGGCATCACTTACCTGGCTGATTTTTCCTCCAATTTGTGCAAGGATGCCGGCTACTCCGCCATAGCCGGACAGATAGAGATATTTGGGAAAATATCGATCCTTGCCATCAGTTCTCCCATCATCCTGGCTCTCATCGAGACCATCCACTCGTTTTTGACATAGAGAATGGGACGGGCTGTAACATGCATTCTGGCGGCGGCGACCGCATTGTTTCTGCTGGGAGCGGGAACATGGGCCAAGGCGGCGCAGCAGGATCTGGCGGATGAGACGGATAAGGTAAGTCAGGAGGAACAGCAGCAGATGCAGCAGGAGCTGCTGTCTGGCCTTGATTTTAGCGGCGTACAGGACAGCTTGAACGAGATACTGGGGAAAAACAATTTTTCCTTTGGACAGGCGGTCAAAGACCTGCTGACCGGGAAAATTCCGATCACCCTGGAGAACCTGGGGGAGATCGTTAAAAACGCTCTGTTTCAGGAAATTGGAAGTTATCGAAAAACGGCAGCTTATCTCCTGGTAATCATAATTGCTTCGGCGGTCTTTATGAATTTTGTGACCGTATTCGACAAGGGACAGATAGCGGACATCAGTTATTATATGATGTATCTTCTGATGGTAACATTGCTGATGAAAGTATTCTCCAGCATGACACAGGTGGCTCAGGGGGCCGTATCATCGGTTCTGACCTTTATGGAGGCGATGCTGCCTGTCTGCATCGCCGCTATCTATCTGGTGACCGGAAGTTTGACCGCTATGGGATTTTACCAGTTGACGCTCCTGGCAGTAACGGGAGTGCAGTGGATGATGAACTACGTTCTGCTGCCTGCAGTGCAGATCTATGTGATTTTGCTGTTCATCAATCAGATGATGAAGGAAGATTATTTATCCAAGATGGCAGAGCTGGTGAAAACGGCAATCCTGTGGGCGCTGAAGACTATGATCGCC
>CADCMM010000100.1 GCA_902802515.1 uncultured Lachnospiraceae bacterium | reverse complement strand
TTGCTGTTCATCAATCAGATGATGAAGGAAGATTATTTATCCAAGATGGCAGAGCTGGTGAAAACGGCAATCCTGTGGGCGCTGAAGACTATGATCGCCCTGCTGTTCGGCATGCAGGCCATTCAGACCATGATCGCTCCCACTGTGGACCAGATGAAAACTTCGGTGGTGAATAAGGCGGTATCCGTCATTCCCGGAATTGGAAATGCCTACGAGATGGTGGCGGAAACCGTGCTGGGCTCTGCGCTTCTTTTAAAAAACGCAGTGGGGATCGCGGGGGTGGTTTCCCTGGTATTTTTGTGTCTGATACCGGTGGCAAAGCTGGTCTGCGGCGTGCTGCTTTACCGGACTCTGGGAGCAGTGGCTCAGCCGGTGACAGACAAGCGGGTGGCGGAGTGCATTGACAGTGTGGCGGAAGGGGGAGAACTTTTGCTGAAAATTGTTTTGTACGCGGGGATTTTATTTATTGTCTCTCTGGCAATGATCACCGTAATGGTGCGGGGCAGGTGAGAATATGGCAGCGGTTCGTGAGTGGCTTAGCCAGATCGTATGTTTTCTGTGTCTAATGCGGGTGCTTCTGCATGTGATACCGGACACAGGATTAAAAAAGTATGTGCGCTTTTTCCTGGGGATCCTGTTTATTCTGGTGGTTCTGGAACCTGTAGGAAACTATCTGGGAGGCGACAGTTTTCTGGCAAATTTTGAGGCGGAAAGTCTGAGGGGGCTGCAGCAGGATCTGGAGACAGGAAAACTTGGGCTGGAGGATATGATCTCCGACTGGGATGAAGAGGTCTATCAGCGGGAACTGGAGGAAAAAATAGAAAAAATCTACCAGACCTATCATATTCCCCGGGAGGAAGCTCATACAAATAATCAGAAAGCAGGAGTGGAAGATGGAGAAACCGAAATTAACAATTAACCTGAAAAAGCTGAAAAAAGATCAGATACTGATCGGCCTGCTGGCGGGGCTTCTTCTGCTGATCATCGCGCTGCCTCACGACAGGGAGACATCAGAAGAGCAGGAGAGCTCGCAGACGGTTCAGAGTGAGACCCGGGAGCCGGAGGATACAGCGGCTCAGCTGGAGAGAAAACTCCAGAAGATACTGGAACAGGTACAGGGAGTAGGAAAGGTGCAGGTTATGATCACTGTAAAATCTTCCGGAAAGAAGACGGTGGAGAAAGACCGGTCCATCTCGGAGGATGGCAGCGGAGGGGAGGACGGGCAGAGTAAGCGTACGGAGGAGTCCACCGTATATCAGAGGGACAGTCAGGGAAACGAGATACCCTTTGTGACAGAGGAAGCATCCCCTGTAATCGAAGGCGTACTGGTGGCGGCTCAGGGAGGGGATAACCTTTCGGTGGTAGAAAACATTTCTGAAGCCGCAATGGTATTATTCGGAGTGGAAGCGCATAAAATCAAAGTAATGAAATTGAATTGAGGAGGAGAAGCGTGAAACGATTAATTAAGAAAAACCAGGTGATCATTACGGTGCTGGCGGTCATGATCGCCGTGGCAGGCTATCTGAATTATTCCGGGCGGCTGCTGGAAAAAGAAGCGGATCAGATGACCACCGGAAATAACACCATCCTGCTGACCGCCGAGGAGGACAATACCAGCCTGGCGGAGGAGGGTACTTATGTGGATATTATCAGCCTGGACGGGGATGACAGCGAGGAAGTATCCGCCGGGGATGTGCTGGAGGAGAGCGCGGACAGCGGGGTGCCGGGAGAGGCAGTACTGGCCAGCGTTTCAACCACAGATGCCCTGATCTCCCAGGCGAAGCTGAACCGGGAACAGGTGCGGGCAAAGAATAAAGAGACACTGCTGGAAGTCATCAATAATGAAAATATTACGGAAGAACAGAAGCAGGCAGCCGTGGCCAATATGACCTCTATGGCTGACCTGGCCGAACGCGAGGCGGCGGCAGAGCTTTTGCTGGATGCCAAAGGCTACACAGATTCTGTAGTCAGCATAACGGACGGCACGGTGGACGTGGTAGTCAATCTGGCGGAGCTGACAGAGGCGCAGCGGGCTCAGATCGAGGATATCGTAAGGAGAAAAACGGATGTGGCGGGCGAGAATATCATTATAACGCCCCGCAGCCCGGAGACGTAACACCAAATATATAACAAGGGGCCGTCGTAAGTACCGACTAGCGGAGTTTCGTTAGCCAGTATTTAGCAGCTCCTTCTTCTTTTCTTATGGCTGCCTGCTATCTGCTTTTTCCGGATACAGATCATGGTGTGATAGCCTTTCCCATGCAACTTTCTCCCATGCAGTACGATTTAATTTCTGAAAAAGTCAAGAGAATCATTTTTCTCATAAAACAGTGTGGTTGACAGTATCCTCCAACTACGCTAAAATGTGATACAGTTCAAAACAAATTGGAGGAATTTTGCGTGAGTGATTTTACGAATGAAATAAAGAAGCGGCGCACCTTTGCGATCATTTCCCATCCCGATGCCGGTAAGACGACTCTGACGGAGAAATTTTTGCTCTACGGGGGCGCCATCAATCTGGCTGGATCCGTAAAGGGAAAGGCCACCGCCCGTCATGCAGTGTCGGACTGGATGGAGATTGAGAAGGAGAGAGGTATTTCGGTTACCTCGTCCGTGCTGCAGTTCAATTACGGAGGTTACTGCATCAATATTTTGGATACGCCGGGGCATCAGGATTTCTCGGAGGACACTTACCGCACACTGATGGCTGCGGATTCCGCGGTGATGGTGATCGATGCTTCCAAGGGTGTGGAGGCCCAGACCAGAAAATTGTTCAAAGTCTGCGTAATGCGCCACATCCCGATTTTTACGTTTATCAATAAGATGGACCGGGACGCCAACGATACTTTTGAATTGCTGGATGATATTGAAAAAGAGCTGGGGATCGCCACCTGTCCCATCAATTGGCCTATTGGTTCCGGAAAGAACTTTAAGGGCGTGTACGAGCGGGGCACCCATAAGGTGACCACCTTCACGGATACGGAAAAAGGAACGAAGGAAGGTACGGCTACGGAGTATGATCTGGATTCCCCGGAGCTGGCGGCTTTTATTGGGGACGGACCGAAAGAGCAGCTTCTGGAAGAAATCGAGCTTCTGGATGGGGCCAGTGCGGAATTTGACCAGGAACTGGTAAGCCAGGGAAAGCTGTCCCCGGTCTTTTTCGGGTCAGCCCTTACCAATTTTGGCGTTGAGATCTTTCTGAAGCATTTTCTTCAGATGACCACGCCGCCGTTGCCGAGGATTGCCGACTGCGGCGTGATCGATCCGATGAAAGAGGAATTTTCCGCGTTTGTGTTTAAGATCCAGGCCAATATGAACAAGGCTCACAGAGACCGTATCGCTTTTATGCGGATCTGTTCCGGAAAATTTGAAGCGGATAAAGAAGTCTTTCATGTTCAGGGCGGCCGTAAGCTGCGGCTTTCCCAGCCTCAGCAGATGATGGCCCAGGAGCGCCATGTAGTAGGCGAGGCTTATGCGGGGGATATCATTGGAGTGTTTGATCCGGGTATTTTCTCCATCGGAGATACTATCTGTATGCCGGGAAAGAAATTTGCATATGAGGGTATTCCCACCTTTGCGCCGGAACATTTCGCGAGAGTGCGCCAGATGGATACTATGAAGAGAAAACAGTTCGTGAAAGGGATCAATCAGATCGCGCAGGAGGGCGCGATCCAGATCTTCCAGGAGTTCAATACCGGAATGGAGGAGATCATTGTGGGCGTGGTAGGCGTGCTGCAGTTCGATGTGCTGAAATACCGCCTGGAGAATGAGTACAATGTGGAAATCCGGCTGGAGAACCTTCCCTATGAGCACATCCGCTGGATCGAGAATAAGGATATTGACCTGAACAAACTGACCGGAACCTCCGATATGAAGAAGATCAAAGACCTGAAAGACCGCCCGCTGCTCCTGTTTGTGAACAGCTGGTCGGTGGGAATGGTGCTGGATCGAAATCCGGGCCTGGAGCTTTCTGAGTTTGGAAGGTAACTAACACTTGCAAAAGGTTCAATTTTTGTTATAATATATCCGTAAAGTTTTTGCAAAGAATAACCTGCCCTCACTCAAAGGAGAGAGGCTGCCGATAAACAGGAGGAACGATTATGGCGAATGAAGGAACGCATACCAGTACGATTGAGACGGAAAGAAATTTTGGCGAAGTAAAGATCGCGGATGAAGTAGTGGCGATCATTGCCGGTCTGGCAGCTTCAGAGGTCAAGGGAGTGGCTTCCATGGCCGGAAACGTGACCAGAGATCTGATTGAAAAACTGGGCGTAAAGAGTCTCTCTAAGGGAGTGAAGATTTTGGTGGAAGAAAATGACGTGCGGGTAGCGATGAACATCAATATGTGCTATGGCTACAGCGTACCGGAGACCTGCACGCAGGTTCAGGACAAAGTAAAGACCGCCATTGAGACGATGACCGGGCTGAATGTAACGGAAGTAAATATCAAGATTGCCAGTGTAATCATGGACAATGCGAAATAAATTCTGAATGAGGATAGAATCAGGGCTGCCGCAGAATAGAAATGCTGTTTTGCGGCAGCCTGTTTTAAAATAGTGGAAAGGGAATGGTGCAGAAAATGACAAGAAGAGAAGTCAGGGAGCAGATTTTTAAAGTGCTGTTTGACGTAGAATTTCATGAGGAGGCGGA
>CADCMM010000099.1 GCA_902802515.1 uncultured Lachnospiraceae bacterium | reverse complement strand
AAAGGTTCCGCTAAAACATTTCTGCAGGCTGTGACATCGGATAACCTGTATTACGGATTGTTCCTGCTGGCGGTGCTGATCGTGGCGCTAAAGCTCGTTGATCTGATCTTCCGGCCGTGGAAAAAGAAGAAAACCAGCATTCATATCAGCTTTTTAAAAGGCTGTCTGAAAGCGTTCCTCATTATTACCATCGGGATGAAGATCTGCAGCCTGTCGGAGACCCTTTCCGGATTTACCAGCCAGATACTGATGTCCTCGTCTCTGATCGTAGTGGTGCTGGGCTTTGTGTTCCAGGAGGGGCTGAGCAATATCGTCCATGGGTTTATTCTCTCTATTTTTAAACCGTTCCAGATAGGGGATCGGGTGATGATCACTATAGACGGAGAGGGGATCACCGGATATATTGAGTCTATTGATCTTCGAAGTACTATCATAAAGAATGTGGTGAATTCTTCTCATGTGATCGTACCTAATTCCAAAATGGATATGTGCGTGATCGACAACAGCTATTTTGATTCAAACTCTGTAAGTTCCAATTTTCTGGATATTTCGATTACCTATGAATCAAATCTGGAAAAAGCGATAGCCGTCGTTTCTCAGGTGATTGCCGCCCACCCGTACGTGCAGACTGCGCGAAAGGAAAAAAATATCACGGAGCCAGTGGCCGTCCTGGTACGGGATCTTGGAGATTCCGGGATCTATCTGAGGGCATCTGTGATGACAAAGACGGTGGAAGAGAATTTTGCCGCCTGCAGCGATATCCGAAGAACTCTGGTGGCCTGTTTCGATCAGGAATCGGATCTGGAATTCGCGTACCCACATGTCCAGATCGTAAAGGAATGAAAGTGCTTGACAATCTCAGGCGCGCTGTGCTATGATGCCCCTGTAGTTTAGTGTGGTAGAGTGCTAACACAAAAAAGTGAAACAAAGACAAGGTTTCAATGGAGGATGATTATGAAGAAAAAATTGATTGGCGTATTAATGGGTACTGCAGTGGCAGCAGTGGCACTGACCGGATGTGGAAATAAAAAGAGTGAGACGGAAGCTCCGGCAACGGAAAAGACGACGGAAGCAGCAGTAGCAACAGAAGCTACCGAAAAGACTACTACTGCTGAGGAAGGAGTACTTGTAGTCGGATTCGACGCAGAGTATCCGCCCTACGGATATATGGATGATAATGGAGATTACACGGGATTTGACCTTGAACTGGCTGAGGCAGTCTGCGCGCTGGAGGGATGGGAACTGGTGAAAACCCCCATCGACTGGGATTCTAAAGATATGGAGCTGAATTCCGGCGCCATCGATTGCATCTGGAACGGATTTACCAGAGATGGAAGAGAGGATGACTATACGTTCTCTGTATCCTATGTAGATAACAGCCAGGTGATCGTAGTTGCGGAAGATGCAGGTATTGATGATCTTGCAGGGCTGGAAGGAAAGACGGTTGGTGTGCAGGCAGCTTCCGCCGCGCTGACACTTTTGGAAGAGGATCAGAAAGAACTGGCAGATACATTTGCCGAGCTGCAGCAGTTTGCGGATTACAACAGCGCGTTTGTAGAGCTTCAGGCAGGCAGCATTGATGCCATTGCTATGGACATCGGAGTAGCCCAGTACCAGATCAAGAGCAGAGATGGTTTCCAAATCCTGGACGAGAGCCTGAATGCAGAGCAGTATGCAGTCGGTTTCAAAAAGGGCAATGAGGAACTGGCACAGATCGTAAATGCCGATCTGCAGGTGCTTCTGGAGAACGGAACGTTCGATGAGCTGGCCGAGAAATATGAACTCACCGATATGGTATGCCTGGCGGAGGCTTTTGATGACGCAGAAGCTGAGACAGAGGCAGTAACAGAATAAACGATTTTTAGAGATGGTAAAGACCCCCGGGGATTCTGGTAAATCCGCGGGGGTCTGCTTTCACGGCAGCGCAATGTGTGAAGCGATTCGCTGCTTATAAAAATGTATCAACGCAAATAAGGAGGAGATCGGATGAGTCTGTCGGTCATGCTGAGTCAGTTGGGCAGTGGAATGCTCAAATCTATGGGAATCTTTTTTCTGACTCTGATCTTTTCACTGCCACTGGGACTGTTGGTTTCATTTGGCAGGATGTCAAAAAATGCCGTTCTGCGCACTATTGTAAAAATTTATATATCCATTATGCGGGGGACGCCTCTGATGCTGCAGCTTCTTGTGGTTTATTTCGGACCATATTTTCTGTTTGGCATGAATATAGGTGGGAGCTACCGCTTTACGGCGATCATCATTGGATTTTCCGTCAACTATGCCGCCTACTTTGCTGAAATTTATCGTTCCGGCATTGAATCCATGCCCGTAGGGCAGTATGAGGCCGCAAAGATGCTTGGCTACAGCAAGGGAAAGACGTTCTTTAAGATCATTCTCCCCCAGGTGATCAAGCGTATTCTTCCTTCCATCACCAACGAAGTGATCACGCTGGTAAAGGATACGTCCCTTAGTTTTGCCCTGGCCTATGCGGAGATGTTCACCATCGCGAAGCAGATTGCAGCAAAGGAGACATCGTTTGTTCCCTTTATAGTGGCAGCTATATTCTATTACATTTTTAATCTGGTGGTGGCCCTGGTCATGGAAAGAATCGAAAAGAAGCTGAGCTATTATCAGTAGGAGGGAGAGAACGTGAAACTTTTAGAAATGAAACATATTAGTAAAAATTTTGATGATCTGGAAGTCATCAAGGATATCTCCCTGTCGGTGGAGGAAGGAGAAATTCTCTCCATCATCGGCCCCTCCGGCTCCGGGAAATCTACCCTGCTTCGCTGTGCCACGATGTTGGAGACCATCGATTCCGGTGAGGTCTGTTATATGGGAGAACGGGCCGCCTGGGTAACGCCTGAGGGAAAGAAGGTATATCCAAGGGGAGAGACCGCAAAGAAGATCCACTCCTGCTTTGGACTGGTTTTTCAGAATTTTAATCTGTTTCCGCATTATTCTGTCATGAAAAATATAACGGATGCCCCGATCCACAATCAGAAAAGAAATAAGGAAGAAGCATATGAGGAGGCCAGACAGCTCCTGGCTAAAATGGGACTTTCCGATAAAGAAAATGCCTATCCGTGCCAGCTTTCCGGCGGTCAGTGCCAGCGGGTAGCGATTGCCAGAGCTCTGGCACTCAATCCGAAGATACTCTTTTTTGACGAACCTACTTCCGCACTGGATCCGGAGCTGACAGGCGAAGTGCTGAAGGTGATCAAATCTCTGGCGGATCTTCACATTGCCATGGTGATCGTGACCCACGAGATGGCGTTTGCCAGAGATATTTCTGACAAAATCATTTTTATGGACAAGGGCGTGGTAGCGTTGGAGGGGACGCCCGGCGAAGTCTTCGAGGCAGATCATGACCGTATGCAGGAATTTTTAGGGAAGTTCAGAAGATAGCATCGCCCCGCAAAATGGGGCTAGAATCTCCCTCAAATATGTATTATAATGATGGGGCTGTGAAAGCAGCCCCACTTTTAAAATAGAACATTTAGGTTTGTTAGGTAAGAAAGAAGGAATGACGCATGACAAAGATTGATATTATCTCCGGTTTCCTGGGTGCCGGAAAAACCACACTGATCAAAAAACTGATAAAGGAAGCATTTAAAGGCGAGCAGATCGTACTGATTGAAAATGAGTTTGGCGAGATCGGTATCGACGGCGGTTTCCTGAAAGATGCAGGAGTAAATATTACAGAGATGAATTCCGGGTGTATTTGCTGTTCCCTGGTGGGAGACTTCGGCAAGGCGCTGAAAGAGGTGATGGACCGTTTCGCCCCAACCCGTATCATCATTGAGCCTTCCGGCGTGGGCAAGCTGTCGGATGTGCGGCGGGCGGTGCAGGATGTGGCAGAGGACTGTGATATCACTGTGAACAGTCTGGTGACTGTGGCAGACGTAAAGAAAGTAAAAATGTATATGAAGAATTTTGGCGAGTTCTATAACAATCAGGTGGAGAGTGCCGGCACGATCATCCTGAGCAGAACCCAGGATGTGAGCCAGGATAAGCTGGACGCATCCGTGGCCATGATCCGTGAGAAAAATCAGGAAGCCTCGATCATTACCACACCGTGGGATGATCTGACGGGAGTACAGATCCTTGGCGCTATGGAGAAATCGGTTTCTCTGGCAGAAGAATTGATGGCGGAAGAAGATGTGTGTCCGGTGTGCGGTCACCATCACGACCATGATGAGGAACATGAGCATCATCACCACGACCATGATCATGAGGAGCATGAACACCACCACCACGACCATGCTGAGGAACATGAGCATCATCACCACGACCATGATCATGAGGAGCATGAACACCACCACCACGACCATGATCATGAGGAGCATGAACACCACCACCATGACCATGATCATGAGGAGCGTGAACATCACCATCACGACCATGACCATGAGCATCACCATCATCACCACCATGCCGATGAGGTGTTCACCAGCTGGGGAAAGGAAACGGCACGCAAGTACACAAAGGATGAGGTAGAACAGATCCTGAAAACATTATCCGACAGTCAGGAGTGCGGCGCTGTGCTCAGGGCTAAGGGAATGCTTCCGGATGTAAACGGTGCCCGGATTTATTTTGACATGGTGCCGGGAGAATATGAATTGCGGGAAGGACAGCCGGATTACACGGGACGCCTGTGCGTT
>CADCMM010000098.1 GCA_902802515.1 uncultured Lachnospiraceae bacterium | reverse complement strand
CCCTGCCAGGTTCTCTTCCGCCACAGTGTTCAGCGCTGCTGTCTCGTCACTGATCTCTTCATACACTGCGCCAAGGCGCTTTTCCATGCGAAGCGCCAGGAAACCGATCACCGGCAGCATCACCAGAGGCACCAGAGTCAGCACCGGACTAAGCCGCAGCATACAGACAACCACCAGTACCGTGTGGATAGCCGCCTCCACAGCCAGCATACCAATAAATCCGATGGCGGAACAGACTTTGTCCACATCATCCTTGATCCTGGTCATCAGTTCTCCGGTATTGTGCCTGTGAAAGAAGTCCACGGACAGCGTCTGCACATGGTCGAACACATCCTTGCGCATCTGATTGGCTGCCGTCGTGCCGATCCAGTCAAAGGTAAATTCTTTCACATATCCCAGCACTGCTCTGCCAAATCCGATGCCCAGCAGTCCGAGCAGCAGCGACATCAGGATCTGCGTCTTTCCGTCCAGGATCACATCATCAATGATCCTCCTGGTGAGAAACGGCGACATCAGATCCAGCACAATGGCCAGCAGCATGCAGATGCTGCCCAGCAAATAATGGTATTTAAATTTTTTCAGATAGTTTTTTAGCTTCAAATCCTCATCTCCCTTGATATGTATCACACTTCCGATATATAACAAAGGGGACTACGGTTAAAAAACCGCGGTCCCCTTTCATAAACATAATAGATAGCAGCGCAATCTATTGATTGTCTGTCACGTATTTGCACCGGAGGCAGCCATTTTCCAACTTGTTTCGCACATATTCCGTTCTGATTATTCTTTTTCCATCTGTTACATACAAATTCTTCATGTGACAACCTCCTTTCATTATTCAATCAATACCGATAGCATCTTTTACCAGAATACACACATACCTGGGAAATGTCAACTCATTTTCATTTCTGTTTATTATATTTTAAAATTGTCTGCACGCCCTCGATGGCCAGCACTACTGCCAGAATTACCAGCAGGGATCCGAGGCCTGCACGGGTCCAGCACCAGCCGGCTTCTGCCGCTTCCGGAGCCAGCGCGTTCTTCACGTTGGTGGTAATGGTCTGGATCAAAGATACTACAGTGACCACCAGCATGAATGCCATCGGGAACAGGAACATTTTATTGTCTTTGCCCACCTTGCCAAGCCATGCCGCTACTGCCAGAAGACCCAGAGCTGCCAGCAGCTGGTTTGCTGCTCCAAACAGGGCCCAGATCTTCGCGTAACCTGTCAGACCCAGCGCAATGCCCAGAACCACCGTAATGATGGTTGCAACATAAGGATTCGTCAGGAATCTCTTAAATCCGGAAGCGTCCTTATAAGTCTGTCCCGGCTCCAGCCAGAATTCCTGGAACATATAGCGGGCCAGACGGGTAGCTGTATCCAGAGAAGTCAGGCAGAATGCGGAAACTGCCAGGATCAGCATGGAATAGATCACATCTTCCGCTCCGGCCAGGAACGGGATCTGAGCGCACATTCTGGAGATACCGGTAGCAAACACTGCCGTAGGAGTTACAATGCCGCCCACGTGATACTCTGACCAGATATATCCCACGGCACACAAAGAGATCACCGCCAGTGCACACTCGATCAGCATACCGCCGTAAGCGATGGGCTTTGCGTCCTTTTCTCTGTTGAGCTGTTTGGAAGTCGTTCCCGAACTTACCAGGGAATGGAATCCGGAGATCGCACCACAGGCAATCGTTACAAACAGAGCCGGAAACAGCGTTCCCAATGAGACGCCGGAGCCAACCTCCGCCTTATCCACAAAACCGGTAAAAGCAGGGATATCAATGTGGGGGTGTGCACCGATGATGCCTACCACCGCAACGATCATCATTCCATATAGCAGGAAAGAGCTGAGATAATCTCTGGGCTGAAGAAGGATCCACACCGGTGTAACGGAAGCGATGGCGATATAGATACCAACGATCACCATCCAGGTGTTATAATTCAGATAAAGCGGATGCCATACATAGCCCAGGGCCATACATCCTACAATAGCAGCTACGCCCACAATGGTAGAGATGCCCAGAGAGGCATTTCTTCTGTAAACCAGGAAACCAAAGGCAATGGCGATTATGATAAATAAAATTGAGATCATAGCTGTGCGGGCATTTGCAGCGCTGGCTGCCACATCCAGCACATTTTCCTCGGTATAGGTTGCCTTAAACGTATTCGCTACGATAGACGCGAATGCCGCCACCACCAGGATCAATGTCAGATAGGAAAATGTAAGAAACAGCTTCTTTGCGCGGCTTCCGATACTGGACGCAATGATTTCACCGATAGACTGTCCCTTGTTGCGGACAGAGGCAAACAACGCGCCAAAATCGTGAACAGCTCCAAAGAAAATACCGCCGATCAACACCCACAGCATGACCGGAACCCAGCCGAATACGGCTGCCTGAATCGGCCCGTTGATAGGACCTGCCCCCGCGACAGACGAGAAATGGTGTCCCATCAGCACCGGAGCCTTGGCCGGAACATAGTCCTGACCGTCTTCCAGAGTGTGTGCAGGAGTTTCTCCTCCCTCACCAACACCCCATTTTTTCGCAAGCCAGCCACCATAGAAAATATAGCCACAGAGCAGGATGGCAATACCCGCGATCAATAGTACTACTGCATTCATCTTTTCTTTCCTCCCTTTTTCTCATAAGAATTTTTCAGCATTTTCTTCATCTCCCGCCCGGCATGGTTGGTCACGATACTGCCGTCTGTGCAGCCCAGCAAGGCCGTGTGAAATTCCATCCACCCATGCAGGGACAGCTTAAAATTCTTATAAATTCTGCACTTTTTCAGCGCCATTTCCGCCTCTTTTGTATATTCATCGCAGAGAAAAAGAGCCGTGATGTAAGAATACATATGATTTGGTCCCGGCTCAATACAGGCCATTCCTTTCCCATAGGCATATTCCCTGCACTTCTCAAAAATCTCCTGCGTCAACTTTGGAACAGAAAACAGGTAGACGTATTCATTCGCGTCAGCGTCCCAGAGTTTCGCCGACTTCACCAGCACATACTTCTCTGAATGAACGTGAAAAGAACAGATGGCTTTCAAAGAGACCGACTTGTCTTCTATCCGCTCCACATCAAAATAAGCAGAATATCCGGCAATGATATTTTCCAACATCTCTTCTCTGAATTCCGTCATTGTTTTACCATTCCTTCCTAACAAAACAGGCTTCTACCATTTTATCAGCAAATCCGACTTATAGCAACAAATTTTAATGTAAATTTCAGATATATTTCCACAAATTTATAGACATTTTATAAAATGTGCAAAAACAACGGAGACTGGACCGTTACACTAAGCATTTATTGCATAAACATAGCTTTCTGAGGAACGCTCTCGCTGCCCGCCATGCGTAGCGGATACTAACCTGCCTGCATCGCATAGCGTGCAGCCAGGAAGTACCGACGCATGACGAGGCTCTCAGAAAGCTATGTTTATGCAAATTATGCTTTTAGTGCAACAGTCCAGTCTCCGTCGCATACTATCTTGCCCGTTTTATTTTCCTTTCTTTATGCCAGAAAATCTTTCAGTCTCTTGCTTCGGGATGGATGACGGAGTTTTCTCAGCGCCTTCGCCTCGATCTGGCGGATCCGCTCCCTGGTAACATTAAACTCCTTGCCCACTTCCTCAAGCGTTCTGGCACGGCCGTCTTCCAGGCCAAAGCGCAGGCGTACGACCTGGCGTTCCCGCTCCGTCAAGGATTCCAGCGCAGTACTCAGTTCCTCCCGAAGCATGGAAAATGTAGCGGAATCTGCCGGGGATAATACTGTATCATCCTCAATGAAATCCCCAAGATGGCTGTCGTCCTCCTCCCCGATGGGGGTGTCCAGGGATACCGGGTCTCTGGAGATTTTCAGCACCTCCCGCACTCTGGATACCGGAACATTCAGACGCTCCGCAACCTCTTCCGGGGTGGGTTCTCTGCCCAGTTCCTGCAAAAGTGTCCTGGTCATCCGCAGTGTCTTATTGATCGTCTCCACCATATGCACCGGCACACGGATGGTCCGCCCCGTATCCGCTATCCCCCGGGTGATCGCCTGACGGATCCACCAGGTGGCATATGTACTGAATTTATAGCCTTTCGTATAGTCGAACTTGTCCACGGCCTTCATCAGTCCCATATTTCCTTCCTGGATCAGATCCAGGAAGGGCATACCACGGCCCACATATTTTTTTGCAATACTGACCACCAGACGCAGATTTGCCTCCGTCAGTTTCTTTTTTGCCTCCTCATCTCCCTGCTCCACACGCTTGGCCAGCTCTACCTCTTCGTCGCTAGTGAGCAGCGGAACATTACCGATCTCTTTCAGATACATGCGTACCGGGTCTTCTGTGCTGACTCCCTCCAGTACGTCCACATCATCAATGATCTCGATTTCTTCTTCTTCATTCAACAGAAGCTCGTCATCATCGGTCTCCAGAAGAAGATCGTCCGGAGCCTCATCCGGAGCTTCATCCGGAGATTTTCCCTGAAGAATGTCCACATTGTTCTTCTCCAGATATTCCAGAATGTCGTCCATCTTATCTTCTGTCAGTTCGATACCATCAAACGCTTTGAGAATCTCATCATACTCCAGAGTATTCTTTTTACTCTTAGCCAGTTCCAGCAGACCCGCAAGAGATTTTACAAATTGTTCCTGTGCCTCGTTCATACAATCGTTCTCCTTCCAGTACCTTTAAACATAACATTTTTGGCTGTTTCTGTCAATGCTGCC
>CADCMM010000097.1 GCA_902802515.1 uncultured Lachnospiraceae bacterium | reverse complement strand
TCAGTCCCGCTTTTTGCAGCGTCTCAATTACCATGGCAATAATCTCCGCGTCCGCCTCCGGCGTTGCGTCTCCGATCAGTTCCGCTCCCAATTGGGTATTCTCTTTCAGTAATCCCTGGTAACTGGAATTATTCACAAAAGTATTTCCCATATAGCACAGGCGGATAGGCTTTTCTTCATCCATAAAATATTTTGAGGCTGCCCTGGCGATAGATGGGGTAAAATCCGGCCGCAAAACCAGCGTATTTCCTTCCCTGTCAAAAAATTTGTATAGCTCTCTGGAGGGAATCGTTCCCACCTCTTTGCCAAACACGTCAAAAAATTCAAAAGTAGGAGTCTCAATATCCCGGTAGCCGTAGGAATTCAGCGCCTGCCTCAATCGGCTTTCCAAAATCAGTTTTTTCTCGCATTCCTCATTATAGATATCCCGCACACCCTCCGGTGTATGTAAAATTTTCTGTATCATTGATTACTGCCTTTCCTATTGCTTTAGTGTGGTAGAGTATTAAATCACCAGTGGACATTATACGGTATAACGTTCCGCCTGTCAATCCCTGCGGTCCAGATCTCTCTGCAGCGCATCCAGATAGGGAACAAGTACGCCATGATTTTGATGGATCTGAAAGGTCGGATCCAGTTCTTCAAAACGGAAGCTCTTCCTTC
The DNA here is from genome assembly GCA_902802515.1 of uncultured Lachnospiraceae bacterium. Classification (GTDB taxonomy): domain Bacteria; phylum Bacillota; class Clostridia; order Lachnospirales; family Lachnospiraceae; genus Merdiplasma. The sequence goes on along the minus strand of CADCMM010000097.1, from coordinate 4,127 downwards.
CGCCCTGCGCCGCTCTGTCCCAAAATCTTTTGATATGGTCATAGGGCATATAGTATATTTCATTGCGGTGGGTGTAAAAGATGATCAGGAACGCCACGCCGCCCTGCTGTTCAAACTGTCCCATAAAGCGGATCTGGTGCTCATGGACATTTTGCAGGCTAAACGTATCGCAATTGCATTCCTTGGCGTCAAAGCACACCGGAATGCCCTGAACCGCTCCGATGTAATCCACCGTACTCTTCTGGTCAAAATAAGCCAGTGTGATATGCCGGTTCTCTTTATCAATTTTGATGGGCGTGATAGGCGTCGGCACCTTCTGTATCAGCGCCAGGCCTTTCTCCAGGTATTGCTCGTTGGTTCGGTTGATGAGGTCCTCCAGGGTGGAGCCCCGAAGGCCTCTGGAATTCCAGGTTGCCATTCTATTATCCGATTGCGGTTTCTATTTATTGTATATATACCGCAACTTTCCTTTCTCATGTTTTATCAGTACTCATAGCAGCCAGGATGCTGCTAAACTGCTTCGGCAATTCAGCCACAAAGGTGCGGTTTGACAAGTGTGCCAGCGACCCGGTCAGTTCTGGCAGTTCCAGGCGATAGGAATGCAGCAGCTGATGCTTTAATCCATAGGTTTTTCTGTAGTATTCATTCAGCCTGGGATCACCGTATTTGGCATCCCCCACGATGGGATGTCCGACAGATGCCAGATGCGCCCTGATCTGGTGGCTGCGTCCGGTGATCAATTTTACTTCCAGCAGCGTCAGATCTTCGTAGACCTCCACAGGACGATATTCCGTCTGAATCGGCTGGGAATCTGGGCTGGACGTTTTCGAGATGGTTACCTGGTTTGTTTTTTCATCTTTTATCAGATACCCTTCCAGATAACAGGCCTCTTTCAGTTGTCCCTTTACCAGACAGCGATAATACTTGTGCATGGTACGGTCATGGAACAATCTGCTCAATTCCTGCAATCCCGCCATGGTTTTCCCCGCTGCCACAATGCCGCTGGTATTCCGGTCCAGGCGGTTGCAAACGGAAGGCTGAAACCGAGCCAGTTCCTGTTCTGTTATCTGGCCGCTCTGCAGCAGATATCCGATAAAATACTCCACCAGGGAGACATCCTCCGGCTTCGCCTTCTGCGACAGCATTCCGGCCGGTTTGTTAATCAGACAGACCTGCTCATCCTCATAGATAATATCTAATTTGCGGCAGGGCCAGATTTTTCTGTCTTGCTTTTCCTTTATTCCCGTAAATTTATTTAGCGTATCTTCCGCGAAATACAGGCGCACCACATCCTGCTCCTGTACCTTTTCAGAACCATCCGCTTTCTTTCCGTTCAGCGTAATATTTTTCTTCCGAAGCATCTTGTAGATAAAGCTCTTTGGCGCTTCTCTCAAATATTTTCCCAGATACTTGTCCAGACGCTGGCCGGCTTCTCTGGATGTAATGATAATTTCTTTCATATCATATACGCCGCCTCTTTAAAAATGTTCATCATCTTAAGAAATCAATAAAATGATACAACTCACAGCGAAATCGCCATCAGCACTTGCTTCATCAGTTCTTCCCTGGACAGCTCCGGAGAATTTTCATCCGGAGTGAACTTGATTCCCTCCCGATATTTTTCCGGCGCGTGGGCCAGCTGGTCCACCCGGTCCAGGTAAGGCTTTAATTCGGGAAAGATTTTCACCTTGGTGGAGTAATAGTGATTCGCGTTAAGAATCTTTGCCATATGCTTTTCCATAAACTCAAATTTATCTTTTTTACCATGACGGCTGTAGCAGACCACCTGATCGCCGCAGATCACCAGTGCATCCAGCGGCATTGTTCCTTCATAGGCGCTGATCACCAGCTCATAAGCTCTGGTCAGCTCACCGCACCGCTTTTCTGTCTCTTCTAAAGCATTTTTGTCGCCGGATTTCTGCATCATCATCATGATCCAGCTCACTGCCGCCTTTGCCGCAGGGAGAATACCCAAAATCGCCACCAGGGTAAACAGGTTCTTTCTGGTTCCGGTCTGCCGCAGTCCCGTAAAAAATATGATCAGAGGGATAGCAAACATAATCGCTGTGATCAAAGTCCTCTTCGCCTTCTCATATTTAATATATCCGTAATTTCCCTTTTCTGTCTTTTTCATATGGATATCCTTTCGATGTTCTGCCGGTTATTTTTTCTTGTGTACATTTCGGATCGTTTTCCGCTTACCCGGTTTCACTTTTCCTCTTATTTCACCTGAGTTTTCTTTCTCCGGCCGGATCAGGCACTTTGGTCCATATCCGATCAGATCCTCCCTGTGCGCCAGTTTCAATGCTTCTTCTACCATCTTTCGGTTCTTCGGATTCCGATACTGCATCAATGCCCTCTGCAGCGCTTTCTCGTGAGGATTTCGCGGCACGTACACCGGCTCCATTGTCCTGGGATCCAGCCCCGTATAATACATACAGGTAGATATCGTAGACGGCGTCGGGTAGAAGTCCTGTACCTGCTCCGGCATGTATCCCAAATCTCTCAGGTACTCCGCCAGTTCCACCGCATCCCGCATGGTACAGCCCGGATGGGAAGACATCAGATACGGCACCAGAAACTGGTTTTTTCCACAATCCTGATTCATTTTCCGATACTTCTCCACAAATTTCAAATATACGCTGTGCTGCGGCTTACCCATCTTTTCCAGCACTCGGTTCGAGACATGCTCCGGCGCCACTTTAAGCTGCCCGCTGATATGGTAATTCACCAATTCACGCAAAAACTCATCCGATGGATCGCTGATCAGGTAATCAAACCGTATTCCGGAACGCACAAATACTTTTTTTACTCTGGGAAGGGACCGCAGCTTTCGGAGCAGTTCCACATAATCCCGGTGACTCACCTTTAGATTCTTACAGGGCGTGGGGAACAGACACTGACGGTTCTTGCACACGCCCGCCCGGAGCTGCTTTTCACAGGAAGGCTGCCGGAAATTGGCCGTAGGTCCTCCCACATCATGAATATATCCTTTAAACTCCTTATCTTCTGTCATGTCCCGGGCTTCCTGGAGGATAGAATCATGGCTCCTGGTCTGTACGATCCTTCCCTGATGAAAGGTCAGGGCGCAAAAATTGCAGCCCCCAAAACAACCTCTATTGCTGACGAGACTGAACTTCACCTCCGCGATTGCCGGGATCCCGCCCTGGGTCTCATAGGACGGATGATACGTCCTGCAATAAGGCAGCGCGTATACTTCATCCATTTCCTCCTGTGTCAGAGGCTTCGCCGGAGGATTCTGCACCACATAGACGGTTCCGTACCGTTCCGCCATCCGCTTACCTGAAAAAGGGTCTGTATTACAATACTGGCGGTAAAAACTCCTGGCATAATTAGCCGAATCTGCCAAAAGGTCCTCATAGGAAGGCAGCAATTCGTAATCATATACTTGCTCAATCTGCTTCGTCTTAAAACAGGTGCCGGCCACAAAAGTAATGTCTTTTATGTTTATCCCGGAAGAGAGGGCATCCGCGATCTCCACAATGGAACGTTCTCCCATACCGTAAGAAATCAGATCCGCGCCGCAGTCCATAAGCAGTGACCGCTTCAGCGAATCGCTCCAGTAATCGTAATGCGCCAGCCGCCGCAGACTGGCTTCTATGCCGCCTGCTATGATCGGCGTCTTTTTGTAGACTTGCCGAATCAGATTGCAGTACACCATCACAGCCCGGTCCGGACGCTTTCCCATCAATCCACCGGGCGTGTAACTGTCCATCTGACGGTGCTTTTTAGAAACCGCATAGTGATTCACCATAGAATCCATGTTCCCGGCCGATACAAGAAATCCAAGTCTGGGTTCCCCCAGCACCGTAATGCTGTCCGCACATTTCCAATCCGGCTGTGAGATGATCCCCACCGTGTAACCTCTGGACTGCAGCAATCGGCTGATGATAGCATGCCCAAAAGAGGGATGGTCCACATAGGCATCCCCGATCACATAGACAAAATCTAACTGCGCAATATTCTGTTTTCTCATATCTTCCCGTGAAATGGGCAGAAACTCCAGATTCATTGCCAATACCTCTTATATTACTGTAAAAGGAAGTTTATCGCAGGATTTCATACGTCTGATCCAACACCTGATCAAAACTTCGAATATAATAATC
>CADCMM010000096.1 GCA_902802515.1 uncultured Lachnospiraceae bacterium | reverse complement strand
GTTTTTATCCAGGATTGAGATCTGATCGGTTGATCTCCCCACCGGGGGTGGGTCAGTTTTCACCGTTAAACCTGGGTCAGTTTTCATTGTAAATCAATAGCATTGGTCTGCCTGCTCTGCTTTTTTATTTTAAGCGATTGAACTTTCGTTAGAAAACATATATACTTTTTCTAACGAAAGGGAGGTGCAGATATATGCGGGAAAGATATCAAACCATTATAAAACAGAGAATTGCAGAAATGCAGCCGGGCAGTGTCTTTGTGACTTCTGATTTTGCAGATATAGCACCGACTGCTGCAATTAATATGTCCCTTTCACGTCTGGAGGATTCCGGCAGCATCCGGAGGATTATACGTGGAATTTACGATAAGCCCCGATTCAGTAAGCTTTTGAATGAACCGGTTGCCTCAGATCCTTCAAAAGTGGCATATGCTATTGCTAGAAAAAACCGTTGGTCTATTATACCTATGGGTGATACGGCCTTGAACATGTTAAGGCTATCTACTCAAGTACCTGCAGTCTGGCAATATGTAAGCGATGGTCCATATAAAGAATACAGTTATGGTAATGTGCATATTTCATTCCGCAGAACATCGAATAAAGAAGCTACGGGATATTCTTACACGACTGGGTTGATTATACAAGGGCTAAGAGCTCTTGGTAAGGATCATGTCAACGAGACGGTCATAAGTACATTGAATCAGCAGTTAACTTCTGAAGAAAAGAAATCAATACTGAATGAAGCTCAGGGAACAACTGCATGGATTTACGATTTTATAAAAGAGATTTGTAAGGAGCAATCAGAATGAAACATATAGCAGCACTATCAAGAGAAGAACGGGAAGAACTGTTTCTCAACACCGCACACAAAGTGGGGATGCCTCCTGCAATTGTAGAAAAGGATTTCTGGGTCTGTTATATGTTGGATTATCTTTTCCATCGCTGTGCCTGGAAAGAAAGACTTGTTTTTAAAGGCGGAACCAGCTTGTCGAAAGCGTACCACTTGATAGAACGATTTTCTGAAGATATCGATTTGATTCTTGATTGGAGGTTACTTGGATATGGGATTGAAGAGCCATGGGAACCTCGTTCAAATACGCAACAGGATAAGTTCAGTGAATCCTCAGAAAAGAAAACCATTCTGCTGTTGGAGGAATCTTTTATTCCAATGTTGCAGATAGGTATTTCTGCTGAAATAGGGGAAGCAGCAAATGTATTTCTGGAAAAAGCAGGCGAACCTACCGTGAATTTTGCCTATCCTCAAATATTCACAGATGTCTCTATTCTTCAGGTGATCCGCCTGGAAATTGGTGCTTTGGCATCTTGGTCGCCTACACAGGATGCAGTGATTACACCATTTGCTGCAGAACAATATCCACAGATCTTTACACATCCGGATACCGTAATCCGTACAGCAGTTCCTGAACGGACGTTTTGGGAAAAGATTACAATTCTTCATAGGGAGGCAAACCGTATTCGCGGGGATTTTCCAGGTAGATATTCCCGTCACTACTATGATTTGTACCAGATGTCAGGAAGTGCTGTGAAGACTCATGCATTTCAGGATTTAGATTTACTTAAGGATGTAGTTGCTTTTAAAAAGAAGTTTTATAGATGCCCATGGGCAAAGTATGAGGAAGCAGTCCCTGGATCTGTTAAACTGATTCCTTCGGAACAGTATTTTCCGGAGCTCCAAAAAGACTATAGCAAAATGAAAAATATGATTTACGGTATAGTTCCATCTTTTGATCAAATAATTGATGGAATTAGAAAATTGGAGACTGAGATTAACTTGTTGTAGATGGAAAATCTAAAATCTTTCTGAAATCAGGGGGTATCCATAATCATGAGAATATAAAAATGCGTGGGAAAGAGATTATTACCGGAAGATGCCTGCCCCTCTGAGAAAGGTGACAATGCAATGAGAGAACTCATAGAAAATGTAAGCCTTTTGCAAAAGCAGCTGAATGAACTTCAGTTGGAAAACCAGTTGCTGAAGAATATATTGGATCGTTCTGGAATTTCCTATGCCCGGGAGCTGAAGCGTCTTCGAAATTCTGAGGCAGAGAAGGAATATGATCCCAATCAGGGCGCAAGAATTGTCCATCCGGAGGTTATTACTGAAAAAATGGCCAATGTCTTCTATTCCTGGTTCTGGGGAAGGCAGGATGTGTACGCCAAAAGGTCTGTCAATAAAAGTGGTAACGCCGGATATTATCCTCAGTGCTATAACTTCTGGAAGGAAAATTGCCCGAGAAGACTGGGGCTGAAAATAAAGTGCATCGACTGTAAGTTCAGAGAGCATAAGCCTTTGAGGAAAGAAGATATCATCGCCCATCTTCAGGGAAGAGCCCTTAACGCAACTGATGTGATTGGTGTATATCCCCTTCTGCCAAATGGAACCTGTCGTTTTATGGTATTTGATTTTGATAATCATGAAAAAGACGCTGATAAACAGGATTATGCGAATACGGACGATGAATGGATTGAAGAAGTTGATGCAATGCGAAAAATCTGCAGCATGAACGGTATTGATCCTCTGGTGGAGCGCTCCCGGTCCGGGAAAGGGGCTCATATCTGGATCTTTTTTGACAGGCCTATTGCAGCGGCGCTGGTCAGAAAATTCGGATACGCACTTTTGGAAAAAGGAGCAGAACAGGTAAACCTGAAGTCATTCAAATACTATGATCGCATGCTTCCTGCTCAGGATGTACTGCCGGAAGGCGGTCTAGGTAATCTTATTGCTCTCCCGCTTCAGGGAAAGGCGCTGCAAGAAGGGAACAGTGCATTTATTGACAGAAACTGGAATGCCTACCCGAACCAATGGGAGGCTCTGTGCAGCAAGCCCCGGCTTTCCAAAGAATTTCTGGAACTAAAGATTAAAGAGTGGTCAGTTTTCGCAGAAGAGATCATTGAAACGAATGGTTCTGATACAGTGGAAGAACGTGAAAAACCCTGGAAGAAAGGGAAAAAGATGGATGCCGGTGACGTAGACGGTAAGCTTGATATCACCTTGTCCAACGGAATATACGTGGACTGTTTGAATCTCAAACCCCGTATCCAGAACAGGATCCGGAGAATGGCAGCTTTTTCAAATCCGGTATTTTATAAAAACCAGAAAATCGGCACATCTAATTTTGATACATCCAGGTGGATCTACCTTGGGAAGGATTATCTCGGCGGATATATTCAGATTCCAAGAGGCCTGCAGGAGGAACTTATCCAACAGGCAGCAGACGCCGGAATCAAGTATGAAATAAAGGATGAACGGCAGGACGGCCGGAAGATAGATGTTTCATTTAACGGCACTTTGCGGGATGAACAAAGACCGGCTCTGGAGGAAATCTTAAAGTACGACAACGGTATTCTTCATGCTGCAACAGCTTTTGGAAAAACGGTTGTTTGCAGTGCTATGATTGCAGAAAGGAAAGTAAATACTCTGATCATCCTTGAATCTTCTGCCCTAATGGAACAGTGGGAAGATGCCCTGCACAGATTTCTGGATATTAATGAAGAACTCCCCGAATATAGGACAAAAACAGGCAGGATAAAAAAACGTAAAAGCCTGATTGGGAAGCTCCAGGCTCAGCATGATTCCATGACCGGCATTATAGATATTGCAATGGCCGGTTCTTTGTGCAGGAAAGGTGAGTACCACGCTTTTCTTAACGATTACGGCATGATCATTGTCGATGAATGCCACCACGCTGCCTCGGATACCATTGCGGATATATTAAAAGAAATCAAAGCCCGATATGTCTACGGTGTAACAGCAACGCCAAACAGAGGCGATGGGCTGGAGAAAATCAATTATATGCTTCTCGGACCAATCCGATACAGATATACCTCCAAAGAAAAAGCAAAAGCGCAGGGAATTGAACATCTGGTCTATCCGAGATTTACCCACACTGTTCCACCCAGAGGAGTTCAGATATCCGGCATGCATCCCAATGAAGCTTACGAAATTATCCGGAACAATGATATTAGAGATGAGCAGATTATTGAGGACGTCAGGGAATGTGTCTCATCTGGAAGAACACCGGTCGTACTGTCAAAATATAAGGATCACTCCGAGAAGCTGTATGAGAGGCTGAAATCATATGCGGATCATGTGTTTCTCATGACAGGAAATAATTCAAAGAAGGAACACAGAAAAATACTGGATGAAATGCAGCAAGTACAGTCAGAAGAGAGTCTGATTCTGGTGGCGACAGGAAAGCTGATCGGAGAAGGATTTGACTTTCCGCGGCTCGATACGCTTATCATGGCAACTCCGGTCTCCTTTAAAGGCGTTGTTGAACAATATGCCGGCCGCCTGAACAGGGATTATGACGGCAAAGAAAAAGTGATTGTTTATGATTATGTGGACAGCCATATCCCCATGTTTGATAACATGTATGCTAAGCGCCTGAAGGCATATAAACAGATTGGATATGAAATCTGTTCCGGCGTGCAGGGCGAAAAACAGACTGCAAATGCTATTTATAACTGTGATAATTACCAGACCGTATACCGACAGGACCTTCTTGATGCTGCCCAAAATATCGTGATTTCAAGCCCTGCCATCAACGGTAAAAAAGTCCGTGAACTGATCAGTCTTTTGCAGGAACAGCAAAGCAGAGGAGTCACGGTCACAATTGTTACTTGGGAGCCGGATACATACGATTTTGGCGATGCTTCCTACTGGATGCAGCTTCATGAGGAGATGCGACAGGCTGGTTTCTACATGAAGCTAGTTGATGATTTTTGCGAACATTTTGCGATTATTGATCAGGAAATCGTATGGTACGGAAGTATAAATCTTCTGGCAAATTCAAAATTAGA
>CADCMM010000095.1 GCA_902802515.1 uncultured Lachnospiraceae bacterium | reverse complement strand
ATACCCAATTGGGAGCGGAACTGATCGGAGACGCAACGCCGGAGGCGGACGCGGAGATTATTGCCATGGTAATTGAGACGCTGCAAAAAGCGGGACTGAGAGAGTTTCAGATCAGCGTGGGGCATGTGCAGTTTTTCGAGTGCCTTACGAAGGAGGCCGGCTTTAACGAGCAGATCCGTGAGGAATTAAAGCAGCTGATCAAAAATAAAAATACATTCGGTGTGGAGAAACTCCTCTCCAAGGAGAATATCAGTCCGAAATTGAAAGAACTTTTTGTGATGCTTCCAACTCTGTTTGGCGGAGGTGAGGCGCTGGAAATGGCTTTGACCATGACCGAGGGAACGGAGGCAGCAAAGGCCATTTTGCGCCTTCAGGAAGTGCTGGAGATCTTAAAAGTCTATGAACTGGATCGATATGTTTCCTTTGATCTTGGTATGCTGAGCAATTATATGTATTATACCGGCATTATCTTCCGGGGGTATACTTATGGGACCGGAGACGCAGTGGTTAAGGGCGGAAGGTATGATGATCTGTTGAAGCATTTCGGGAAAAACGCGCCCTCTATCGGATTTGTGGCAGTGATCAATCAGCTTATGAATGCCTTGTCACGTCAAAAGATTGACATTCAGACAGAACATGGAAGATATCTGATCCTATATCGGAAACAGGAACGAAAAGAAGCGATAGAAATGGCAATGTCTTATCGCCGCCAGGGAAAGTATGTAGAACTGCTTCAGATTGCGGACGGGGAGACTGCAAAAGAGGACAGGGAGTACATGACCTGCGGAAATTATATTAGCGTGATCAGGATGGGGGAACTCTGATATGAGATATTTGACTTTCGCCCTGGGAAAAGGGCGGCTTGCAAAAAAAACACTGGAACTTTTTGAGCAGATCGGTATTACCTGCGAGGAGATGAAAGATCCCGCATCCAGAAAACTGATTTTTGTAAATGAAGAGTTGAAACTGAAATTCTTTCTCTCCAAAGGGCCGGATGTGCCTACCTATGTAGAGTATGGGGCTGCGGACATCGGTGTGGTGGGAAAAGATACGATCATGGAAGAACAGCGGAAATTGTTTGAAGTATTGGATCTGGGCTTTGGAAAATGCCGTATGTGCGTGTGCGGACCGGAATCGGCCCGGGAACTGCTGCAGCATCAGGAACAGATCCGTGTAGCCACCAAGTATCCCAATATTGCAAAAGATTATTTTTATAATCAGAAAAACCAGACGGTGGAGATCATCAAACTGAACGGTTCTATCGAGTTGGCGCCTATCGTGGGGCTTTCTGAAGTGATCGTAGATATTGTGGAGACAGGATCAACCCTCCGGGAAAACGGATTAACGGTTTTGGAGGAAGTTTGCCCGCTGTCTGCCAGGGTGGTGGTAAATCAGGTGAGCATGAAGATGGAAAATGAGCGGATCACGAGACTTCTGGAGAATCTAAACCGCGTCATCCAATCGAATGTAAACTGAGAAAACAGTGATTTGAAAATATGCCGGACAGTAGAAGAAAGAGAGTGTGACTAAGATATGAATATCGTAAAACTGACTGAGGAGACCAGAAAAAATATTCTGGAAAATCTTCTGAAGAGGAGCCCGAACAGTTATAAGGAATTTGAAGGACGAGTGGCTGATATTGTGGCAGCGGTGAAAGAGAAAGGCGATGAAGCACTGTTTGAATATACAGCCAGATTTGATCAGGTACAGATCAGCTCTGATACGATCCGGGTAACGGAGGAGGAAATCGAGGAAGCTTATCAAAATGTGGATAAGGATCTGCTGGAGGTGATCCGTAAGGCGCTGGTCAACATTCGGGCTTATCACGAAAAACAGCGGCGTTACAGCTGGTTTGACAGCCAGCCGGATGGAACGCTTTTGGGGCAGAAGATTTCTGCATTGGCGAAAGTAGGCGTCTATGTACCCGGGGGCAAGGCGGTCTATCCGTCTTCCGTGCTGATGAATATTGTTCCGGCAAAAGTGGCAGGCGTGGAGCAGATTATCATGACTACGCCGCCGGGAAAAGACGGGAAGGTGAATCCCTCTACGCTGGTAGCTGCAAAAGAGGCCGGGGTAGATGTGGTATATAAGGCAGGCGGAGCTCAGGCGATCGCTGCTTTGGCCTATGGAACGGAGAGTATTCCGAAAGTAGATAAAATCGTAGGTCCGGGAAATATTTACGTAGCACTGGCCAAAAAAGCTGTCTACGGCCATGTGAGTATTGATTCGATCGCAGGACCAAGTGAGATTCTGGTACTGGCGGACGAGACGGCAAATCCCCGTTTTGTGGCGGCGGATCTTTTATCTCAGGCGGAGCATGACGAGATGGCTTCCGCGATCCTTGTGACTACTTCTGAGGAATTGGCGCAGAAAGTATCGAAGCAAGTGGAGGAATTTGTCGCGGTTCTGTCCAGAAAAGCGATCATTCAGAAGTCCCTGGATCAATACGGTTATATTCTGGTGGCAGAAACTCTGCAGGAGGCGATCGACACGGCAAACGCTATTGCTTCGGAGCACTTGGAACTGGTTGTAAATAATCCTTTTGAAGTGATGACAAAGATTAAGAATGCAGGCGCCATTTTCATCGGAGAGTACAGCAGCGAGCCGCTGGGAGATTATTTCGCCGGGCCCAACCATGTGCTTCCCACTAATGGAACCGCGAAATTTTTCTCACCGCTTTCTGTGGATGACTTTATCAAAAAATCCAGTATTGTATATTATTCAAAAGAAGCGTTGGAAGCAATCCACGAAGATATCATCCGGTTCGCGAAAGCGGAACAGTTGACCGCCCACGCGAATTCCATCGCGGTGAGGTTTGGGAAAGAAGTTTATTAAGGAAAGAGATGGGGAGATGGATATGGAAAGAAGCGCGCAGATTGAGCGCAACACAAAAGAAACGCAGATCTACATGAAATTAAACCTGGATGGAAGTGGAAAGACTCAGATCGATACCGGCGTTGGCTTTTTTGATCACATGCTGGACGGATTTGCCCGTCACGGGTTATTTGATCTTGAGGTAAAGGTAAAGGGCGATCTGTATGTGGACGATCATCATACTATCGAGGATACCGGTATCGTGCTTGGAACCGCCATCCGACAGGCAGTGGGAGACAAAAAGGGAATCTGCCGCTACGGAGATAAGATTTTGCCTATGGATGAGGTGCTGGCTCTGTGCGCGCTTGATCTGTGCGGGCGGCCCTATTTTTCCTACGATGCGCCGTTTGTGCCGGGCAGGATGGGAGATATGAGCGTAGAGATGGTAAAGGAATTTTTCTATGCGGTATCATACAGCGCCGCTATGAATCTGCACTTAAAAATACTGACTGCTGGGAACAATCATCATATGGCGGAAGCAATGTTTAAGGCGTTTGCGAAAGCGCTGGATAGGGCAACCGCCTATGATCCAAGGATTCAGGATGTATTATCTACCAAAGGGACACTCTGAGAAGGAGACGATATGCAAAAAAAATTAATTTCAGTTATTTATCTTAAGAATGGAAATGCTGTCAGCGGAATCAAGACACCGCAGCTCTTTGAGGATGGAGACGCAGTTGCTTTGGCGGAACACTACAGCAATAACGGGGCGGACGCGCTGCTGATCTTTGATCTCTCCGAGGGAGATGCGGAACATGAGCAGTCCCTGGGACTGATCAAAGAGATGTCAAGGCGGGTGGATATCCCCATGTACGGCCTTGGAAACATCCGGCGCGTGGAGGATGTGAAGAAACTGATCTATGCAGGCTGCAGGAAAGCAGTTCTGAATTTCAGCAAACTCTCTAATATGGAAATGCTGGAAGAGGTTTCAAAACGGTTTGGAAAAGACAAGATATCTGTCTGCGTGGACGCCAGGTGTGAAACGGTAGGGGAAGCGGTAAAATCAAAATTATTGGAATATACCGGGGAGATCGTACTCCTGGCCGATCAGCTTCTGTTTCGCGAAGATAAAGAGGCTTTGGCCCGCCTGTCTGATCTTCCGGTGGATCTGGTAGTGTTTGGCGGTGAGGATCTGTCTATGGATGAAAAACTGGAACTTTTAAAAGGCCGGAATATCGTTGGTTTTGCGGAAGATGTTCTGCGTGATCCAAAGACAGACATTATGGAGATGAAAGCCGCTTTCGGGCAGAACGGAATTCCGGTGAATACTTACGAGAGTTCTTTAAGCTGGAGCGATTTTAAGCTGAACAGTGACGGGATGCTTCCCGTGGTGGTTCAGGATTACAAGACCCAGGAAGTGTTGATGGCGGCTTACATGAATCAAGAGGCATTTGAGACTACGGTCCGCAGCGGCCGTATGACCTACTGGAGCCGCAGCCGTCGGCAGCTGTGGGTAAAGGGGCTGACTTCGGGACACTTCCAGTATGTGAAGGAACTCTGCATTGACTGCGATAATGATACACTGCTGGCCAAAGTTGCCCAGGTGGGAGCCGCCTGTCATACAGGCAATCGAAGTTGTTTCTACCGTACGATACTAAAAAAAGACTATGTAGAGCGCAATCCTCTGAAAGTCTTCGAGGAAGTGTATTCTGTGATCGAGGATCGTAAAATTCATCCCAAAGAGGGTTCCTATACCAATTATCTTTTCGACAAGGGGATTGATAAGATCCTGAAAAAGGTGGGAGAGGAAGCAACGGAAATCATCATCGCCGCTAAAAACCCGAATCCGGAAGAAATTAAATACGAAATTTCGGATTTCCTGTATCATGTGATGGTACTGATGGCAGAGAGAGGCGTTACCTGGGAAGACATTGCCAGGGAGCTGGCAGACCGTTAGAAGGAGACACTGTTAGGAGGAAAACAACATGAGAAGAAAATGGCTGACCGGCATAGTGAGCATCGCATTTACGACAGTGCTTTTTGGAATTGCGGCCCAGGCTGCTTTTGAGACTTCGGTGGAGACGGCGTACAATACCGCTGTTCAGGGATTGGATGCACTGGATGGGCTGGATGTCTCTGTTACGGA
>CADCMM010000094.1 GCA_902802515.1 uncultured Lachnospiraceae bacterium | reverse complement strand
TATGCCTGTGTTCTGGGCATTCCATCAGCAACGGCGCCATCGGCCATAGCTTCGATCAGCAGAAATACGTAGGCCGGTGAACTGCCGGATACGCTGGTAACCACATCCATCAGATATTCCGGAACACGCTCTGTTTTGCCAAAATTTCCGCACAGCTCACAGACCTGCTCCAATTCCTCATCCGTCACATACTCGTTCCCGCAAAGTCCCATCATGCCTTCTTTTACCATAGCCGGAGTGTTGGGCATGGTACGCACGATTTTTCTCCCTCCGCCAAACTTCCCGGCCAGCCAGGCCAGCGTTTTTCCCGGAGCGATGGTAACGATAATTTCATCTTCTCTCACCGCGTCTTTTATTTCTGCGATGACCTCTTCATAATACTGAGGTTTTACCGCCAGGAAGAGAATGTCGGCAAATTCCGCCACCTCCGTATTATTTCCCAGCATAATCTTCAGATCATCTGTAATTTTCTTCTGTGTCGCAGCGGATTTCGCTGATGCCATCACTTCACCGCATACCGCCGCGCCGCTCTCCAATATACCGCAGATCATAGCACTCGCCATATTTCCGCATCCGATAAACCCTATCTTCATTTTAACCTCCCGGCAAATAAATCTGCACAAATTTCCTGCTTCTCCGGGTATTTTATCATAAACTGCTTCTCTATACCAGATGATTTATGCTGCTTTTTCGCTCAGGATGCCTCCTCAATGGGCAGTCCCCTGTGGTTCACTGCTGCCGAGAATACGATCTGGGTCTTCGTCTCCCCGAACCGCTGGAGACCATTGATAAAGTGATCCAGTTCTTCCGTGTTGTGAAAAACTACCTCCAGAAAGATTACGTAATCGCCCGTCACACAATCGCACTGTATGACGTTTTTTACTCCCCGCACATACTCGTACAATTCCTCTTTTCTGACCGGATCCATCTTCAGATTGATAAACGCCTTGATCTGGTACATCAGCGCTTCCCGATGCACCTGGGCATGATATCCTTCAATCACACCGTTTCGCTCCAACTTCTCTATCCGGGCGGAAACCGCCGGCGAGGTAAGAAAAACTTTACTGGCAATATCCTTCAGGGACATCCTTGCGTTGTTCTGCAGCAAATCAATAATCTTATAATCCACACCATCCAGTTCGTACATGCCCATCCTCCATTTCTATATATCACTTTCATACGCGGCTGAATACTTCCCCTCGCGGCCCTGTAATCGAGTAGGAGGAGAGTTTTCGACTCCTGCTCGCCGCGCGGGCCGCGTTCAGCGTCAGCTGAATACTTCCCCTCGCGGCCCTGCGCATAAAAAAGATGCCCAAAGAGCCACCGCTCTCTGAACATCTTTGTCCTTTATAAAATAAAGATAACACCTGTGATGACGATTGTCAATTCATTTTTTAATTAAAATAATATAGTCAAATGAATGTCATGCCAGACCCAGATATCTTTTTCCTTCCCGCAGTCTCTCTGCAAACTGCAGGTAAAAATCCGGCCCGCTCTCCCATGGTTTGAAATAAAACTGCTTCAGCAAGTACATATTCACCTGTTTTCGCAGCGCGTCGGTGCCGCTCTGGTTCAGGATGTGCTGCGCGTCCTCCAGAAAGTAATGCCAGCTGAGAATGTACTCCTCATACGCAGCAAGCCGCGGCGTATCCACCCATTTCTTTACCTTCACCTTTGCCCGGCCGGACTTTTGGCATTCGTGAATCTGAAGAAAATAGCGAAAATCCCTGCCCTCATAATATCTGCCCAGAGGAAACAGCCGACAGACCCCGGGCCTTGCCTGATGAATGCGGCAGCGTCCATCTTGATTTAAAAAAGTACAGGCCTGTTCTTCTCCTGCCATTTTCAGGTTTGGAAGGATGATCCCGTCCACTATATTCAGCTGCGCGTTATTCTGCAGCAATTCCTCAAAGGAAATCTGTAATGCTTCGCACAGTCGCGCAACGTCGTATGGATCCAGAATAATGGTATCCCCCATTCCATGGCAGCAGGCAGAGCAGCCTATGCAGCCTCCGGTATCCGCTTTCACCATATCATTGGAACTGTACAGCCTGCCATCTGATATTTCGCTGATATCTACGTTTCTTTTCATTTACCGTTTTTCCTAAACTTCTATCTCTATCCTGCGGCCGGTGTAGGTATAACGGTAGTAGCGCACCCCCGCCGCATCCATCATACGTTTGGATGCGATGGTTGCCGGAGTGTTGGCATACTTGTCATCTCCGTAGATCACCGTTTTAATACCTGCCTGAATAATGGCCTTGGCACACTCATTGCATGGAAACAGGGATACGTAAAGTTTTGCCCCTTCCAGGCTTCCTCCCCGGTAATTCAGGATAGCGTTTAATTCGCTGTGTACTACATAAAAATATTTTTTCTCCAGATCCTCCCCTTCTCTGGCCCAGGGAAATTCATCATCCGAACATCCCTTCGGAAATCCATTGTATCCCATAGATAATATTTTATTATCCTGACTGACGATACAGGAACCCACCTGAGAATTAGGATCCTTCGAACGCATACCGGAAAGTTTCGCCACTCCCATAAAATACTCATCCCAGGAAATATAACCTTCTCGTTTATTACTCATATCTCATCCCCGGCGTCTTCTCATTATTTTGTACCAAAAATACGGTCTCCGGCATCGCCAAGGCCCGGAACAATGTAACCGTGATCATTCAGTTTTTCATCCAGCGCCGCAATGTAAATATCTACGTCCGGATGGCTCTCCTGCATTTTTCTCACTCCCTCAGGAGCTGCAATGATACACATAAAACGGATATTTTTGCAGCCCTTATCCTTCAGCATCTGGATCGCTGCCACAGAAGAGCCGCCGGTAGCCAGCATAGGATCCACTACGAACACTTCTCTCTCATCACAGTCGGCCGGGAGTTTGCAATAATATTCTACGGGATTTAAAGTCTTCGGATCACGGTACAGACCGATATGTCCTACTTTAGCTGCCGGGATCATGTCCAACATACCATCTACCATACCAAGGCCGGCTCTCAGGATCGGAACTACCGCCAGCTTCTTTCCGCTGAGTTCTTTCACCGTAGTCTTGCAGATCGGGGTCTCTATCTCCACATCTACCAGCTTCAGGTCTCTGGTGGCCTCATAGCACATCAGCTTCGCAATCTCACCGATCATGGCCCGAAAATCCTTGGAACCCACTTCCTTTCTGCGGATGAGTCCTACCTTGTGCTGAATTAACGGGTGATCCATTACTGTAACTTTCGACATATTCGTTTCCTCCTTCGGTTTATAACATTAATTCTTCTTCGTTTAACACAACTACCAATCTGTTGATCCATTCCATAAGCTGTTCAAAACACTGCCCATAATCGCTCAGTGTTCCGCCGTAAGGGTCCTGCACATCCCCATCCTCCCGGATATACTCTGTCAGCGTGTAGAGATTTTTGGCGCCTTCAAAGTCTTTGAGTATTCTTTCTTTCTGGGCGTAATCCATGGTAAGTATCAGCGTTCGGTCATCGAAATCCTCTTTCCCAAAAGGTTCACTGGTATGGTCTTTCATGGACAGTCCATTACTGGCAAGAACAGCTTCCGCCTTGGGATTGATCGGCTCCGGAAACAGTACCACCAGGCCTTTGGAATCGATCAGGATATCCTCCAGCAGATATTTACTCTGTAAAATTGCCTCTGCCATGGGGCTGGTGGAGGTATCGCTTCCGCTAACAAAAATAAGCTTGTCATATCTTTTCAACGTTCTCACTCCTCCTAAGCAGTAATTATCTGGTGCCCCGCCGCTTTGATCAGCCGGTTCATGATCGCCTGGCCCATCTGCGGCGTATCAAATGCCTCTGAATATATCTTTGAAACTCCCAGCTCATCAAATTCCCGCAAAATACTATACAGGTGCATAGCAATGGTGAGTTCTTCTGTCCTGGTTCCCGCCGCTTTCACGATTCCGATGGGATAGTCAGCAGCAGATTCCTGGGTTGCAATAATCCCGATCATGCCCCCGGCTTTCTGCTCCTCTCTGGCCAGCTCATTGATTTTTCTTCTGACCGCCTGTGCTTCGCCCTCCACAATGGTCAGACTGGCTTTGGGCGCGTAATGACGATATTTCATTCCGGGCGCCTTTGGTCTGAGATTTGGATCGTCCGCCGTCAATCCGGGATCCATCTTTACTTTCCCGATCACAGCCTCCAGCATCGACTGGTTAATGTAACCGGGGCGCAGGATCACCGGATATTCCCCTGTCAGATCCACAATAGTAGATTCCAATCCGATCCCCACAGCTCCTCCGTCCAGGATCATATCAATTCTGCCGGACAGATCTTCCGCTACATGAGCGGCTTTCGTAGGGCTGGGTCTCCCGGATGTATTGGCACTGGGCGCTGCAATATACCCCCCTCCTGCCTCAATAAGAGCCTGCGCAATAGGATGGTCGGGCATACGCACCGCCACTGTGTCAAGCCCTCCGGTGGTGCCATAAGGCACCATCTCTGTCTTAGGAAAAATCATGGTAAGAGGTCCCGGCCAGAACGCATCCGCCAGCTTTACTGCGGCTTCCGGTATCTGACTGGCAATCTTATCCAGGGCAGAAAACTCACAAATATGGACGATCAATGGATTATCAGACGGTCTTCCCTTGGCTGCGTAAATTTTGGCAGATGCCTCTTCGTCCAGCGCATTCGCTCCCAGGCCGTACACCGTCTCCGTGGGAAACGCCACCAGGCCGCCCTCTCTAATGATCCGGCCTGCCCGCGCCATCTCCGTCCCGTCAATCCCGGCAGTCATATCTATCACACTTGTCTCCATCATCCGCACCATGCGGCAGCTCTCTTGCCGTCTGCCGATCCCTCTCCAATTCCCTGTGATCTGCTTTCACCATGCTCATTATAGCACTACATAAAGATATTTAAAACCCTTTTTTCAGCATCAGTTTGTGTCAAGTGATCGTTGGCACTTTGTCTTTCTTTATGAAACCCTGACGCATCCAGCCTCCACAGAGCAGTTCCTACCGCAGACACGTCGGTTCCTTGCCGCCGCTGCGCCGCCTATCTGCTTGCTGCTCCGCAAACTCAC
>CADCMM010000093.1 GCA_902802515.1 uncultured Lachnospiraceae bacterium | reverse complement strand
CTGATCCTTGTTTCCATGGGAAAAGAGGGCAGCAGAGCCTATTATGGTGACACCATGGTGGAAATAGCCCCGTTTTTACAGAAAAATACAGTGGAGACGACCGGAGCCGGAGACACATTCTGCGGGTGTGTGCTGCACTATATCTGTCAGCATGGCCTGGAGGGGCTGACGGAAGAAAATCTGAAAGAGATGCTGGTCTTTGCCAATGCAGCGGCATCTCTGATCACTACCCGCAAAGGCGCCCTGAGAGTGATGCCTCAGCGGAAAGAAGTAGAAGCATTGCTTGCGGAACGCAAAATGTAATAGAAATGTAACGATTTTCAAACAAAACAAAAATATTCATCGTGCATAGTAGAGAACTGTAATGGAAATATATTGATAATTTTGCCGTGCAGCGGACTATGCGAAAGGAAGACTGTAAGAATGATCCATATTCTTGTGGTGGAAGATGATGAAAAACTAAATCGGTTTGTCTGCACCTATCTTGGAAAAAGCGGCTTTCTGACGAAGGGCTGCCTGAACGCCCAAGAGGCATATCAGGAATTGTTTTCAAAGCCCTGTGACCTGATCATTTCGGACATTATGATGCCGGAAGTGGACGGGTTTGAGTTTGCCAGAACTGTCCGGGAATGGAATCGGACAATACCGATTTTGTTTATGTCTGCCAAAGATGACCTCTCTTCCAAGCAGAAAGGTTTTAATATCGGTATTGACGATTATATTGTGAAACCCTTTGAACTGGCAGAACTGGAAATGCGGGTGCGGGCGCTGCTGCGCCGGGTCAATATCGAGGCAGAAGGCAAGATCTGCGTCGGCAATCTGGAACTGGACGGGGATGCAGTGACTGCGTCCGTGGATGGCGCGGAGGTTGGACTTACAACCAGGGAGTTCGAAATTATCTACAAATTGCTGTCGTACCCGAACAAGACCTTTACCAGAACGCAGCTCATGGAAGAATTTTGGGACGCGGACTCGGACACCAGCCTGAGGGCGGTGGATGTCTATGTCACGAAACTGAGAGACAAATTGTCCGGCTGTGACGGATTTTCCATCAAGACTGTCCGTGGTTTGGGATACAAGGCGGTGCTGTCATGAGACATGCGAGAGAGTGCAGGACACAAAGAACGCTTCGGAAATTCTGGCAGAGAGCACAGCGGGAAAATGTTGTGTGGCGGGTGCGCCAATCACGGTTTCCAGTCTCACTGTTTCTGGCATGCCTGGGAATCATTTTGCTGGCGGTAGGGGTGCAGAGCGTTCTTCTGAGCGTCACCAGAAAACTGACCGATTCCTATGCTACGCAGATGGGGGTTGTGTTTGGCTATTGGAGCCTGGTGGCTGCAGCTTTGACGGTATATATTCGCTGGCAGATTAAAATAATATATGAAGAGCCCATGAAGATGATCTCAGAAGCGGCAAGCCAGGTGGCAAAGGGAGATTTCTCGGTTTATATTCCGCCATTGCATACTGCGGATAAGCTGGACTATCTGGATACCATGATCATGGATTTAAATAAGATGATAGAGGATCTTGGCAGCATGGAGACACTGCGGACAGATTTTTTTTCCAACGTATCCCATGAGATAAAGACTCCCCTGTCGGTGATACAAAACAGCGCGGAACTGCTCCGGCAGAAAGATATGTCGGAACAGCAGCAGGAATATACGGACACGATCATCCAGCAATCCAGGAGGCTGGCAGAACTGATCAACAACCTGCTGAAGTTGAATAAGCTGGAAAAACAGGTGATCATGCCAGCGGCTCACCAATATGATCTGTGCGAGCAATTGGCGGAGTCGGCGCTCCTGTTCGAGGACGTTTGGGAAAAGAAACTGAATTTTGACGTTCAAATGGAAGACGGCGTCTTCATTGCGGCGGAGGAAAGTCTGATGAGCCTGGTGTGGAACAATCTGTTTTCCAACGCTGTGAAGTTTACAAAAGAGGGAGGAAGCGTTACCCTGCTCCAGACCTCGGATGAAAATAACGTCAAGGTGACCATTGCCGACACCGGCTGCGGTATGGACGAAGAGACCATGCGTCACATTTTTGAGAAGTTCTATCAGGGAGACGCCTCCCATTCTACCGAGGGGAACGGCCTGGGGCTGGCACTGGTCACCAGGATCCTTCAGCTTCATGGTTTTTCCATTGAGGTAGAAAGTCAGCCGGAAGAAGGGAGTGCATTTACGGTAGTAATACCGCGTAAAATGCATAGTAAAAATTTAAATAAACAGCACGGTAGGACTGGGGGTGACTTCAGATGAGTGAACGTGAGGAAAGTGTTAATGCTTTCCGCGCATATGATTATAAAAAAATATCGGTAAACGCCGGATATCTGTCCCAATATCTGGATGGATACGAAAGCTTTGGCTGGCATACGGATGAGAGAACGGAGCGGTCAGAGCATTTGGAAAAAATCAGCCTGCAGTTAAAGCGGGAGAGGAGTATCCTGAACAAGGCCGAACTAACCAGACTTCAGAGAAACTTTGAAGCCTGCATGCAGCAGATACAGATCCTGGAACATTCCAAATATACCCAGGCGCTGATCGCAGGCATTTTAACCGGCCTGATCGGAACCGTGTTCGTAACCGGATCCGTGTTTGCGGTGATCGCGTCTCCGCCAATCCTGTGGCTGACGATTTTACTGGGTATTCCCGGACTTGCCTTATGGGCGGCCACTGTTCCGGTTTCACATTATGTAAAGAAGAAACGAAGCGGTCACATCCTCCCGCTGGTAGAAGCAAAATACGAAGAAATGTATGGTGTATGCGAAAAAGGTACAAAGCTGCTGAGAGGACGATAAATGGCAAGCATTTAAAAAACAGTTTTTTATGGACTGCCAGCCGGCGGACAGTAAGAATACAAATAGACTCCATGGGAGTTTACGAATAAAGAAATAATTTATACAGAAAGAGGTAAAGAATTATGGAATTTAATGCATCAAATCTCACCCACGCAGCACAGCGTCAGGCATTCAAAGTGTTGATCGATGGTTTTCTGAAACATCTGAACAAGCAGGAAGACCGTACCAAGACCTACCTGCAGCTGGTAGATCAGGCGCAGAAGTTCTACGGTGACGGAGCCAGCCAGGAGACGATTGAGCGGGTGAGGAAGAATATTCAGGATCCTGATAACCGGTGGATGAAGTTCATCAATAAGATCATTGACGAGACTGATCCGAAATATGCCAGAACTATGCTTCTGAATCTGGGATATGAGGCGTTCTTCCACGGAACGAAGACCATCCGCAAAAACCGCGAGATCTACAACTGCAACATTCCGTGGCTGATCCTGTTTGATCCGACCTCCGCCTGCAATATGCATTGCGCCGGCTGCTGGTCCGGAACTTATGGTCACAAGGATAACCTCTCTTTTGAGGACATGGATAAGATCGTTACCCAGGGCAAAGAACTTGGGGTTTACTTATACATGATGACCGGCGGAGAGCCCATGGTAAGAAAGAAAGACGTACTGCGTCTGTGCGAAAAACATAAAGACTGCTTCTTTGCAGCCTACACTAACTCCACGCTGATCGACGAGGAGCTTTGCGAAAAGGTAGTAGAACTGGGAAACCTGACCTTTATGCTTTCTATTGAAGGCACTCCGGAGACCAACGACGCCCGCCGTGGTATCGGCCATTACGACGCCGTTATGAACGCTATGGATCTGCTGAAGAAATACGGCATTGTTTACGGAACTTCCATCTGCTACACCAGAGCGAATATAGAAGCGGTCACTAGCGATGACTTTCTTCGCTTCATCGCGTCCAAAGGCGCGCGTTTCGGGTTCTACTTCCACTATATGCCGGTTGGAAACAATGCGGTGCCGGAACTGATGCCCACTGTAGAGCAGCGTAAAAAGATGATCGACCGGATCCGCTATGTGCGCTCCGACGCATGTGATATTGAATTCTATCCCATGGACTTCCAGAATGACGGCGAGTATGTGGGCGGATGCATTGCCGGCGGCCGCAATTACTTCCATATTAATTCCCACGGCGACGCGGAGCCCTGTGTATTCATCCATTACTCCAACGCCAACATCCATGACAGTTCCATTCTGGAGATCCTGCAGAGCCCGCTGTTCATGGCATACCATGAGGGACAGCCGTTCAACCGCAACCACTTAAGACCCTGCCCGATGCTGGAGAACCCCCAGCTTCTGCGTGAAATGGTGGAGAAGACCGGCGCGCACCAGACCAATCAGGAGTCTGCTGAGTCGGTAGAACACCTCTGCGAGAAGTGCGATAATTACGCCCAGGAGTGGGCGCCGGTAGCCAAAGAAATCTGGGACAGCCAGAAACATAAAAAACTGCCATATGAGAACTACACAAAAGAAAAGAGAGAGAATCCGGAACTGGCAGCGTTTGAAAAGAAAACGAATTGATCTTATATAGTACTTAGCAGGGGAACAGAAAAGAAAGGAGAATGTTATGGATATTTGGAAGCGCGTCCATGCCAATACAGTATTGACGGGGGTATTCACGATCATCGTTGGGATTCTGTTTTGCTTCAATCCTTATGGCACCACCGGCGCCGTGACCGTCATAGCAGGTATTATTCTGCTGTGCAGCGGTCTGAGCGACATCGTGCGCTATTTCACAGACTACCGGGTGATGAGCCTGCTGGCCCGCAGCAGCCTGGCACTGGGCATCTTAAAATGTGTGCTGGGTATCTTTACCTTTTCCCACACCGAAGCAGTGATGACCCTGTTTTCCTACATTTTCAGTCTCTTTATCATAGTCAACGGCGTCTCAAAAATTGAGAACGCAATGATGCTCTCCAGAGCGAAAGTGTCCGGATGGGCGGTAAACCTGATCCTGGCCATCCTGATGGTGATGGCGGGCTTCTACATGCTGTTCGCCCCGGACGTGGCAGTGGCTACGGTCTCTTTCTGGGTGGGGATCATCCTGATCGCGGACGGCATAATGACCATTGCCACCATGCATCGCATCAAGTCGGTGGGAAGCGGTATCTACCGCTCTGTCAAGGATGCCATCGATGAGATCGAAGGAAACATTATTGATCAGTAAGACGAAAATGGGGCTGTTGTACTAATTGCATACTTTGCATAATTATAGTTTTCTGATAATTATAGTTTTCTGAGAGCCTCATCATACGTTGGTACTTCCTGGCTGCAAGCCTATGCGCAGCAGGCAGGTTAGTATCCATTACGTATGATGGGAAGCGAAAGCGTTCCTCAGAAAACTATAATTATGCAATAAAATGCTTAGTACAACAGCCCCATTTTTTATTTTAGTATTTATTTTCTTATTTCATTTCTTTTGCAGAGCGTCCGCAACGGTAATCAACACAGCGATATCTTCCTCTGAAAGCCCTGATACATTCAGCACTCGCTCACGCTCCAGCCCAAGCAGATAATCGGTAGTGACGTGAAAGATGCGGGCGATTTGAATGAGAATATCATAGGATGGAAATCGGTCTCCGGACTCGTAATAGGAAATCAGAGATTTTCCAACGCCCAATCGCTCTGCCCGAAAAATCCAGTGTTCTATACTCACTATGTTAATATAGACGGTACCTATTGTTGCATATTCTTTGTGGCATATCAGAGATAAGTATAGAAATATGAAGTTGACAATGGGTCAAATAAGATGTAAATATAGTGAAGTTCAAAATCGCGTAGTGGTTTTTGTTTATGAATGCAAAATCAAAATTTGCTTTGCGTAAAATAATTATTATCATTGACTTTACAATAAAAAGATGACTTAATGTCACTATTAGATATAATATAAGTGAACAATAGAAGAGTTGGTATTAAAAATAAGATCCCAAAATCTATTACATAAATAATGACAGAGAGGGAGAAACAAAAGAAAAATGTTGTTTAATTCATTCAATTTTCTGATTTTTTTTACAGTGGTATGTTTGGCGTATTATTTGATCCCGCATCGCTTTCGGTATCTGTTTTTGCTGGCGGTAAGCTATTTCTTTTATATGTGCTGGAATCCGAAGTATGGGCTTTTAATGTTTATATCTACGGTAATCACTTATTTGTCCGGGATACTGATCAGCAGAGCGGATAAAATCCAGCAGGAGGGGCGAAGAATAAGATGGAAAAAAATATTTGTGGCATTGTCTTTTCTGTCTAATCTTTCTATCCTGTTTTTCTTTAAATACTTTAATTTTGCAGTAGCTTCTCTGAATCGCGTCATGACACATTTGCACATGGCGCCGCTAAATGTGAGTTTTGATGTGCTTCTCCCCGTGGGGATCTCGTTTTATACATTTCAAGCACTGAGCTACACGATTGATGTTTATCGGGGAGATATCTATACAGAGAGGAATTTCTTTAAGTACGCACTGTTTGTATCGTTTTTTCCTCAGCTTGTAGCCGGACCCATTGAGCGATCTAAGAATCTGCTGCGTCAGATCAGTACGAAACATACGTTCAATCTATGGAATGTGCAGAGCGGACTGACCCAGATGCTCTACGGATATTTTCAAAAAGTAGTCATCTCGGACAATGTGGCCATTCTGGTGAATAAAGTATATGACAATTATTCTTCCTATGGGTCTGTGGAATTGATCCTGGCGACAGTATTTTTCGCAATCCAAATATATTGTGATTTTGGCGGCTATTCGAATATTGCCATAGGGGCAGCGCGGGTGATGGGGTTTGAATTGATGGAAAATTTTAATACCCCTTACTTTTCTGTGAGCGTGGCTGATTTTTGGCGTCGCTGGCATATCTCATTATCAACTTGGTTTCGTGATTATTTGTATATTCCGCTGGGTGGGAACCGAAAGGGAAAAATCAGAAAATACATAAATATAATGATCGTCTTTTTAGCCAGCGGTCTGTGGCATGGAGCCAACTGGCATTTTGTAGCCTGGGGAGGATTGAATGGATTATATCAGGTGGTGGGAGATATGTTGCGCCCGGTAAGAGAAAAAGTCAATCAGTTACTGGGAGCAAAAAAGGAAAGTTTCAGCCACCATTTCCTGGAAATGTCGGTCACATTCATTTTGATCAATATATCCTGGGTTTTCTTCCGGGCATCCGGAATCCGGCAGGCGTTTACTATCCTGAAGAGAATGGTCACATGCTGGAACCCCTGGCTGCTGGTGAGCAATGATTTTTACAAACTGGGACTGAATAACCGGCAATTCCACATGGTTTTATTGGCTATTCTTGTTTTGATTCTGATTGATATCGGGAAGTACCGAAAAAAAGATTGGATTGGGAGATTGAGAAAACAGGAAGTCTGGTTTCAGTGGGCGGTCTATCTGGTTTTGCTGTTTTGGATTTTGATTTTTGGAAGTTATGGACCAGGATACGATGCCAGCCAGTTTATCTATTTTCAGTTTTAGAGGATGAAGTATGTTGAAGAGACAAAAGATATATTGTGTTGTATGTGTTGCGGTTTTTCTATTGTTGTTTTTGTGGTGCTTTCATAAAAGTACTTATATTCTGCGATATAAGGCACATGCCAACGACACAGTGGGCAGCTTTTATAATGAAAAAAGTGACAGCATTGATGTGGTATTTGTGGGATCGAGCCATGCATACAGAGGCTTTTCACCTATGGAAGCGTGGAATAGACAGGGGTTTACCAGTTATACTCTGGCGACGCAAGAACAATCGATTCCGGTTTCTTATTATTTAATGAAAGAGGCGATTCGCACACAGCACCCTAAGGTCATTGTACTGGAAGTATATGGTGCAAAGTTTAAAGCAGATTACACCACAACGCCAAGGGTTCATGCTGCAATAGACGGTATTCCAATAAATAGAACAAAACTTGAAATTTTTGGAAAACTTTTACCCCGTTCTATGAATATGAGCGAGATTTTGGAATTTGTGTTTCCTATTATTTACTACCATGACCGATGGGACAGTTTGGAAGAAAAGGATTTCCACCCATTGAACAGCTGCCTGAGAGGCTTCCTTGTAAGTTACAAGACGCAGGCCCAGGAAGAACCTGGGGAAGTGCCGACCGAAGAAGAAAAAATATATGAAGGTGCAATGGAATATCTAGAGAAAATTGTTTCCCTTTGCAGGGAAAATAACGTGGAACTTCTTTTGTGCCAGACCCCCAGTGGCGATTACAGCTCCTATGGTATTGTTCGCCGAAAGGTTAACACGGTAAAAAAACGCGCCCAGGAGCTGGGTGTGCCTTTCGTGGATTTTGAACAGCTGCGGGATGAACTTCATTTAGATTACGCTACAGACTTCCGGGATCATACCCATCTTAGTATGTATGGGGCGGAAAAGGTGACGAATTATATATCGGATTATCTGACGGAGCACTATGAACTGGTTGATCATAGGGGAGATGGGGAATATGCAGACTGGGAACAGGATTACCAGGACTATTTGCTTTTGAAAGAAGAAAAAAGACTTTCAAGCAGTACAGAAGTGGAACCGGCAGATGAGTAGAAGGAAGGGTAACAAAGCAAATCGAAGTATTATAAGGGCAGGGATATTTGCCTTGCTGTTTTTACTATGCTTTCATAGAAGCACTTATGTACTGCGTTACAAGATGTATGAAAACGATACGGTGGGAAGTTTTACCGCGAAAAAAGAGATAGTTTGGACGTTGTAATTGTAGGAACAAGCCATGTTTATCGCGGAATTTCCCCTATGGAAATATGGGATGAGAGAGGAATTGCCAGTTATTCCCTAGCTACAGGGTCTCAATCTTTTTCCAGTTCCTATTATTTGATAAAAGATGCGATCAAAACCCAGCATCCAAAAGTGATAGTGCTTGAGGTGTACGGAGCAAACTATACGGGAGACTACGTCAGTTTGGCTCGGCTTCATGCATCCACCGATGGAATACCGCTAAACGCAACAAAACTGGAGCTATTCCAGGAACTATTACCACGGACATTGACGTTTACAGAGAGTCTGGAATTTATTTTTCCCATTATTGCATATCACAGCCGCTGGGAAGAACTGGAGGAAAAGGACTTTCATCCTATGAACACATTTTTGAAAGGTTTTCTGATGGATTATGATACGGCTCAGCAGAGTGAACCAGAAACAACGGCAGAAACCTCACGAATTTATAAGGGAACAAAGGAATATTTTGATAAGATAGTTGATATTTGCAAGGAGAATCAGGTGGAACTGATACTCTGTCAAACCCCGAGCAGTGCAGGCGATGATTATAGTAAGGAACATCGCAAAGTAAATACACTGATAACATATGCAAAAAATCAAGGAATATCATGTGTGGATTTGCAGGCGGAAGACCCGACGGACTATCTGATGGAGACAGTGACAGATTATGCCCTGAACAACCGGAATTTTTTCCTGTACCATGTGTACAGTGATTCTGTTAGCGCAGATCAACAGATAAAAAAGATTTTTTGAGGTGCTTATGAATGCTAAGTTGACGACTGATACAGTATTAGCGTCCCGATATAAAATAAGGCAGGTGATAGGCAACGGGGGGTACAGTGTGCCTACACAGCGCTGGATACCCATATGGATCAGATCGTTGCGGTAAAGGGACTTTTGGTGAAAGACAAAGCGGCTGAAGATATCATCCGCGAAGCGCACCTGCTCAGTCATTTTCGAGGCAATTCTTACATTGTCACTGTGTTGGATTGTTTTCAGGAGAACGATACGGTATATATTGTGATGGAGTATCTGGAAGGTATCACCCTGGAGGCGTACGTGGAATTGCAAGGGCCGATACCGGCAGAAGCAATGTTCCGAAAAATACTTCCGGTGATGGAAGCACTGCAGAAAGTCCACCATGAAGGGGTGATTCATAGGGATATAACGCCGGCCAATCTGATGCTGATGAATGACGGATCCTGCAAGCTGATCGATTTCGGTTCCGCCCGTTCCTATTTATCTGATAACGGCAGTAAACGTGTGGTAACTGGTTTAGAGTGCCTGACACCAATGTGCGCTTAATGATGAGGTATCAGCGAATTCCATCATGAAGAGGGCAACCAAGCACTATACGATTAAGATCAATCCCAAGGGCTAACAGATCTTTGATTAACAATTAAATCGGCGGCCGTTTTGCTTCGGAAAGCGGCCGCTCAGAAACGGAACGGCGGCCGCCGGTCGCCCGAAAATGCATTAATGATACAAATCTGACTCCATTAAAGCCTGGCAAAAGCAAAATAACAGTAAAATACAAGCTTGGTTCCAAGATATATTCTGTTTCTGCTACTTAC
>CADCMM010000092.1 GCA_902802515.1 uncultured Lachnospiraceae bacterium | reverse complement strand
GGTTTCTGACTGAGCTTTGCAAGTTACGTGCCCGGACGAGGAGCAAACGCTTTTATCGCGAACGATGTCCGGGCAAATGTAACGCAGCAAAGTGAAGGTGGGAAACTATGTTTTCAATAGACATTATTCCTTACAAGCCGTCATTGCGCAGTAGGTGTTCAAAAAATTATGCCTTTTGGGACGACAGTCCCTTATAAATCAGTATAACGACGAAATTTTAGTCAGCGGCCAGTAGCGGAAATAGGCTTTCCCTAAGAACTGGCTGCGTTTTACGTACTGCAGGCTTTCGGCCTCTTCCTCTGTGATGGGGCTGCCGGCATTGGCAAATTCCTGCAGAGCGATATCCTTCCAGTAGCGGGAGTCGGAAGAATTGTTCCGGTTATCGCCCATCATAAGGTAGCAGTCTTCGGGTACCTGGAAGGTGATCCCGTCATTGCGTCTTATCCATTCTTCGTTCTTCAGATACGGCTCATCCAGAGGTTCTTTACTCCCGTCAATATAAATGTTTCCGGATCGGATTTCCACCGTTTCACCGGGGAGTCCGATAATTCGTTTGATGTAATTCGTATGAGTGATCTTTTCGCTTTTTAAGTATGTTTTTCCGGCATCATCGGTCAGTTTCTCTATCAGGGCTTCATTGACCGGATACTTAAAAACTACGATATCTCCCCGCTGGGGGTCGGAGAACCAGTAAGAAAAACGGGTTCCAAGAAGTCGGTTTCCAGGCTCGATGGTATCTTCCATAGAGCCGCTGGGGACAGTGGCATTTACAATGACAAAATTATTAATAAGCAGTGCCAGAACAACGGCGACCACAATGATTTCCACCCAACTGATCAACTCCTTTATAAGGGAAGGCTTCTCCTCGTGTGCCCTCTTCTCCTGGACATTTGGTGCTTTGCTTGTATCCTGCATGGCAACAGATCCTTTCTCCATTCGTTTAAAATAATCCCAATCATTATAACATGGTGTATCTAAGAAAGCTATCCTTTTTTGGAATTCGTTTCAGCGTCCTGATTATAACATGGAAATCTCAGGAAATAACATTAAAAATTTCTTTATTTTTTGCAGAACTCTTGTTTTTCCGGGGGGTAAGTGCTATGATGAAACAACAAAAGGCGAATTAGCGGGAGATAATAATTATATGATGGAGGATATACCTATGAGAAAGAAAAACAAGATTTGGATGCTGACGATTGCTTTGGCTGCAGCCATGGCAGTTTCGCTCACCGGCTGCGGAGAGATGAGAACCAACGAGACGGAGACCGAAACCCAGAGCGAGACTGCGACTGAAAAGATAACAGAGAAGGTTACGGAGACAGAGACCGAGACAGAAACGGAAACTGAGACCGAAACCGAAACCGAGACGGAAACGGAGAAAGAACTTACTCCGGAAGAGGAAAAGGCATCTGAAACAGAGTTAAAGGGAAATAAGACCATGTATGCGGCGGATGACATTAACGTGAGATCTGAACCCAGCACAGAGGCGGATGTTATCAGCAGCTTCGATCAGGGTGAGGAGGTTACCGTCAGCGCTGAGACTAAGAACTGGTATAAGGTCGAGAAAGACGGTTACAGCGGATATGTTTATAAAGATGGTCTTTCGGAGAAAAAGGTAGAGCCGAAGACTGACGAAGAGCGGGCGAAGATCATGGAACAGCAGGGAGGCGCTGATTCTACTGATCTGGAGTATAATGTGCAGACGTACGCAGAGAGCTTCCCCATCGTGCTTGCATCGGATGCCAACGTGCGCTCTGTTCCCGATGAGGATGGTAACATACTGACCACGATCAGCAGTGAAACCCATGTGACTGCGGTTGGAGAGACAGATAACTGGTATAAAGTTGAGTATGAAGGTGTTATCGGTTATATCAGTAAAAACCTGGTGGGATAACTATTGAAGCAAAAATAGTGAAATTGATCATTCTATGAATAAAATGTTTGGAGCTGTTGTACTTTGGATGACAGGATATGCGTGATGGCTAAGTGCCCGCGCAAGCGGTAGTCATGATAGTGCGGCAGCTCTGTTGTATTACAGCAAGGAGACTGACAAAGCTATGTACGGAGAGTGCTTCGGGGACATTTTTATGGAATATTTTACAAAAAAGTTACATTTTTGTGTGCAAAGTTTGAATTATCGGCCATAAACTTGCGTAATACCATGGACAGTGCTAAGATGTATAAAGAATTGGGAGTATGAAAAATAAAGGGTATGTTTAAAATATGGAGGGTAAGAAATTGAAGAACAGAAGAAAACAGCTGATATCAGGACTGATAGCTGTGTCTGTTTTCGCCTTTTCCCTGACCGGATGCGGCCAGAGACGGGGAGAGGAAGTACAGACAGAAAGTGAGACGCAGCTGCATACAGAACAGGTAACGATCAAACAGACAGAAAAAGAAACAGAAACTGAGACGGAAACTCAGAAGCTGATCACTTCCGTAGATTACACGTCAAAGGACGGCACGGTGAAGATCACCCTTCCTGATAATACCTGGAAGGTAACTCAGGACGCGGATGAAATGAGAGTGTTTTCTTCCGGAACCGCAGCCATGATCAACATAGTACACGCCAGCACCGAAGCTGCCATGAATAATCTGACGGTGATGACCACGGAAGATGACCTGAAGGCATCCCTGACGAAGCAGTATTCTGACGCCACTGCTTTTGAGATCCAGAGTTTCGAGAATAATATAATCAGCGGAGTCAATACATACCGATATGTAGTGAAATATAACGCAACCGCCAGAATGTGGGCATATTCTGTGACTTATGGTATAGTGGCTGTGGATCAGGCGTATGTGATCACCGGAACTGTGACGGATGAGAATAAGACGTTGCTGGCATCGGTGGAAAAATCCGTCGGCAGTTTTCGTGTGCTGAAGGATGAAGTTTTAAAGAATGTGACCAGCGACGTGATCGCCGGAAAGACACAGAAGGCCACCAACGCTGACAGTACCACAGAACTGAAATCCCTGAAAGATTACGGGTATGACGCCACGCTGTATGTAAGTGATATTGTCAATGTACGCCAGGCGCCCGGAACGGATGCCAATATCATAGGGAGCCTGAATAAAGGAGATAAAGTCACGGTGGTGGGAGAGACTAACGGCTGGTTTAAAGTAAATATCAGCGGCAATATCGGGTATATCCGCAAAGACTTCCTGGTGTATAACTCTCCGACCACGCAGAGCGACCAGAGCAATACGGACGCGGCTGCGGCAGCAGAGATCAATACGGAGACGAAGTATGGAAGTTCCACTACACTCTATGCGTCCTCGGATGTAAACATCCGTACTCAGCCCGGCACCGACAGCAGTGTGATCGGGGGACTTAGCACTGGAAATTCCGTGACGGTGATCGGAGAAACTGATAACTGGTTTGTAGTTTCTGTGAATGGTACCACAGGTTATGTTTCCAAGGCATATCTGACCTCAGACAGCTCCGTGGCCAGCAATACCGGAAACAATGATACTTCCGGTGACAATACCGGAAATAACGCCGGGAGCAATACCGGCGCCGGGACACAGACTATCCATGGCACCATCACGAATATGGATATGGAGTATGTGACCATCGCCGGAGAAGACGGCGCCACATACACGGTATATTACGGTGACGCCTCAACAAATTCCACCAACGGTTTATTTGACGGTGTTTATGTAGATATTACAATAGATAATTCCCAGACCTCCAGCGACGGCACACTATACGCTACAGGAGTTGTGGGCTACTAGTACAGCTATTTTTTTGCTGAAGGGCTGTTACAGAATGCGCGAGAGAGCCCGGGGAGTATCCCCAGGTTCGTTAGTCAGTATTCTGCAACGGCCCTACGTATTTTCTACTGGACAAACTATGAAAAAAGTCTTAAAATGGATAAGATTTTTGTAAAGAAAAGAGGGCGGAAACATGTATCTCTTATATTTTGCGCTTTGGGTGATCTTTAATGGAAACATCACTCTGGAAATCTGTCTGTTTGGGATAGTGATCGCAGGTCTTATTTTTGCCTTTACCTGCAAATTCATGGATTATAGCATAGAAAAAGAAAAGCAGCTTCTGAGAAGATCCTGGAAGCTGTTTTGCTATTTTATAGTGCTGATCAGGGAGATTGTAAAGGCCAATTTCGCAGTGGTGCGTATTATCCTGTCACAGAAAGAAGAAATTCAGCCGGCTCTGGTGAGCTTTCACTCTGATCTTAAGACTTCCGTGGGCAAGGCATTTCTGGCAAATGCCATTACGCTGACGCCGGGAACCATCACAGTGACTCTGGAAGACTCTGAGTATGTGGTACATTGCCTGGACGAGGAACTGGCAGTGGGAATGGCTGAATCCGTGTTTGTAGAGCGTTTGACAGAATTGGAAAAAAAGTGAGAAGGGAGCCGGGAAAATGGGAAAAGGAATACCTGGACTGGAACAGACCTACCATGTATTTTTTATCGTAGTTTTGATCATTCTGGCAGTGATGCTGCTTCTATGCCTGCTTCGGGCTATTATCGGACCGAGAATCGCAGATCGCATTGTGTCGGTGAATATGATGGGCACTATGGTCATGGTGATGATCGGCATTCTGGCAGTAATGATGGAGGAAGGTTATCTGGCGGATATCTGTCTGATCTACGCCATGATCAGTTTCCTGGCGGTTATTGTGCTGACCAAGGTGTATATGGGCGTATATCTGGAAAAGAAAGAGAAAAAAGAGGGGGAAAAAGGCGATGCTTGAATGGATACGTTTCCTGGCGGGAGCAGCTTTGCTGGTCTTCGGGCTGGGAATTTTCATCGTTGAACTGATTGGCGTATACCGGTTCAAGTATGTGCTGAACCGGATGCATGCGGCGGCCATGGGTGATACCCTGGGGATAGGGTTTTCTCTGATGGGTCTGATCCTGATGAACGGGTTGAATTTTACTTCTCTGAAATTATTTTTTGTGATCGTGTTTCTGTGGTTTTCCTCGCCGGCTTCTTCTCACCTGATCGCCCGTCTGGAAGTGACGACAGACGAGGAACCGGAGAAGCATTACCGGAGAGTAGAACTGAAAAAATTAGAAGCGGAGTTAACCGCAAGAGAAGAAATGGAAAGCAGGGAGGCGTAAACGATGCAGATCTTTACTTGTATTTTGCTTGGATTTCTGGTGGTCTGCGCGATTTCGGTGAGTCTGTCCAAAAATCTGCTCAACTCCATCCTGATCTATATGTCATTTAGTCTGATCATGTCCATTATATGGGTCTTGCTGGAATCTCCGGATCTGGCTATCACGGAAGCCGCAGTCGGTGCGGGTATCACCAGCGTCCTGTTCTTTGTGACGCTGAAAAAAATTCAGGCTATGGTAGATACGGACAAGAAGGGGGAGGACGAGGATGAGTAAGAA
>CADCMM010000091.1 GCA_902802515.1 uncultured Lachnospiraceae bacterium | reverse complement strand
ATAGGCGGCGCAGCGGCGGCAAGGAACCGACGTGTCTGCGGTAGGAACTGCTCTGTGGAGGCTGGATGCGTCAGGATTTCATAAAGAAAGACAAAGTGCTAACGATCACTTGACACAAACATGGACGTAATATGCCTTGATTATCTCTGCGCAATCGTATATAATGTATATACAATGATACGAAAGCAGGTGGCAATATGCCAAATCAAACGATTGTGCGGCCTTGGGGAAACAGTCAGGGTATCCGACTTAACAAAACCATTCTGGAAGCAGCGAAAATAAACCTGGAAGACATTCTCCAGGTGGAAACCTCTGAAAATATGATCATCCTAAAAAAAATACAAAAGCATAAAACGTTTGAAGAACGGCTGGCAGAATACAATGGCGAGATCAGTATTTGTGATTTTGATTGGGGGGATCCATTGGGAAAGGAGTTGATCTGATGGAAGACTTCGCCCAGGGAGATATTATTAAAATCGTGGGATTTCGAAATCCGTTTCTGATAGTGAGCAAAAATGCATTCATACATGCAGCTCATATGTTCCATGTATGCCCCATCCTGCCGAATATCTCAGAAGGACCTCTGCACATTTCTGTATCCGCCACCAACGGCATAGATGGGACGGTCATCTGTGAGCAAATTAAGCTTATCGATCCTAATGTGCGAACCTGTTCCAAAAAAGATCGTATCCCATATAGAGCGTTAATGAATATCTCGGATGCCCTACAGGGAATTTTTGAATATGACTGAAAAGAGGCTGCCGCATTAAACATTTTACTGCATGTAATGCGACAGCCTTCGTTTTCTTTTGTGATACGATATGCTCTTTCAATGATCTACTTAAATTTCATCGTTTTTTCGCGCCCTTCTTCAGCAGGATGCGCTTGCAGATCTTTTTTCAAAACATCCAGCACTCTCGTATAAAAACCATCCACTCCAACCGAATAACCACTGGCATTGAGATAGGCTTCCCAGTTCATCATGCCCGCGGAGAGATCTTCGCTGTAAATATTTTTCTGCATTTCTCCGGCATCTTTACATCAGTGGGCTGATATAATCGTCGATCTGCGCAAAATCGATCACGCAATCTCCGCCATATATGCCCACCGGAACCTTATCCCGGAAGCTGTAGATCGCATATTCATCCTGCGCTTCGAACAGAAATGTCATAACTGTTTTTTTGTCCGGGTCAACGATCCAGCATTCCCGCACCTTTGCGCTGCGGTATTTGTTCAGCTTGATAAACATATCTTTCGAACGGGTTGACTTAGAGAGTATCTCTACGACAAAATCGGGCGCGCCCACGATCCGCGGCGAGGTATATTTGCTCCTGTCACATAAAATCAGCACATCCGGCTGTACAATCGTTTTATTGTCACAGTCCAGCTGCACATCCATAGGAGCAATAAACGGAATACATTTTCCTTTCTTAGACCGGATATAGGCAAGAAGAGCCGCGTAAATCTCCCCAGCGATAATCTGGTGATGCCCCATCGGGGAACTCATATCGTAGAACACACCGTCGATCAGCTCCACCCTGCGTTCTTCCGGAAGAGCCAGATAGTCGTCCAGCGTATACTCCCCCTGCTTTTTAACAGCATAAGCCGCACGGGCTTCCGACACACCGGTAAATGTTCCTTCGTGCGAAGAATAATAGCCGGTTTCTGCCATCTCCGGTCCCAGCACCTTTTCCAAAGCCTGCAGCGTCGCGAATCTCGGGGATCTCGTCGCACCTCCCAGGACTTTTCTGACCGTACTCAGCGGTACGCCGGACATCTGCGCGATCTGCTCATAGTTATATCCCAGCTCTCTTTTCCTGGCATTCATTTCTTCAATAGTCATATTATCCCCTCCTTTTTTCCAATATAATACCATATATTCTCCGATGTGTCAATATATATCCATATTATATCCATTTTGGATCCATTTAAAAAGTACCAATGGAGAGGAGCCCAGAGAGAGATGCCAGCTATTATCTCTATAATAGATCAGATGTACAATCCAGTTCCACTGCGTTCGTCTCGTCCCCTGCCACAGATCCGATTTTTTCAGCTCCACCGGATATTGATCCGGATACTGAGCATCCCTTTACTGCATAAGAAGACATTACTGAACTACCATCGCTTTCTTCTTTGGGCCCGCCTACAATTCCCCCGACACAGGTGGTCGTATCGGATACTGTAATATTGATTCCATCCGCCGTGCAATTCTCAATGCTCGCAGGCTCGCTTTCTCCGTAGGTTCCCGCAAACCCGGCAATTCCGCCTACAAGGCGTCCGTTTTCACCCGAAACAATGATCGTAACACTATTGGCGTCACAGTTTTTGATCTCGGCCGCCGCATAAGGCGCACCGCATATACCGCCAAAGCCCCAGCACGCTTCTCCTTCGACAGTAATTGTACCATTGTTTGCAGTACAGTTTTCAATGGAACTATAGGCCGTTCCGCCCGCGATCATCCTCGCACATGCGCCGCCGTCACCAAGAATCGTAATGTCAGCAGTTGCGTTGCAGTTTCTGATCCAGTCAAAACCGGTTCCAACAATCCCTCCGACCCCCTGCATACCGCTAAGTGTATTTGTCCCCGTCAGGATGATGTCATCCACCTCAAAATTCATAAACTGGAGACCTACTGCCCCGCCGACAAGATATGCCCCGTTCACATTGACATTTTCTAACGTCAGATTTTTGATGAAGCCTTTGCCATCACCATTTCCCAATGCGCAGCCAAACAGCCCTACCGCCATGGACTGCGGAGCATCAATTGTCAGATTTGAAATCGTATGACCATTGCCGTCAAGGCTGCCACGAAATGCAGCTTCTTCCTTGGGGATCTCCGCATCCTCTGGTGCATCAGACTTTGACTGAAACTCACCGATAGGCTGCCAATTTTCATACCCCGACAAGTCAATGTCCGCAATTAAAACAAAAGATGCATCCAGCTCCTCACGAATGTGATCGAGCTGGTCTGCTGTTGCTACCTGATACGGATCTTCTACCGAACCACTTCCTCCTGCAAACAAACTCTGTTCTGTTACTTCTGTGTTGCCCGATGAAACATTAGAATCATTCGACTCTGCAAAGGCCGTCAGAAACATGCTCATCGATACTGCCAAAGATAGAATAACTGTAATAATGGCAGATCCATTCTTTCTGTGTGTCCTCGACATATCCTTTCCTCCTAAAAAAATGGAATTGTCGCATTAAGCATTTTATTGCATTTAGTGCGACAACCCCATATTTTCTCTTAAACGCAGCCGCAAAATTACTCGGCTTTGAATATCCCACCATGGAAGCAATCTGTGTGATGGTGTACTCTCCGTTCATGAGCAGACTGGCAGCTTTCTCCATGCGCTTGTCAATAATATATGCGTGAACAGGCATTCCATACAAGGCAGAGAATCCCTTGCTCAGCTTTGATAAGCTGATGCCGACCAGGCGTGACAACTGCTCTATACTAGGAGCATATGCAAGCTGGCTGTCAATAATCCGCTGTGCATCCCTGATCGCCTCCTGATCGCTTCTTGCGAGCTTAGATATCTTATGATCGACAATTCCTATTTCCAGCGCTTCGCTTAGATACGCTGCAAGCAGTTCATGAATTTTGCTGTCAAGAAACAGGTTTCCCAGCCCTCCAGTGTATCGGCTGAATTCTTTCAGTTCGGAAAAAATATGCTGCATATGCGGAGAAATCCTGATCTTTGAAATATCGTTCCATAGTTTTTCCTCATAGGAAGTTCGCATATCCAAACCAAAGTAATCATCCAAAAGACCTTTCAGATAAGCTGCCGGAAATCGCAGGCACTTAAATGAATAGTCCTTGTCCCCGCAATAACAAAGGTGCTCTTTTTCACCTCGCCCACGATAAGCACACGCTTCCCCTGCCTTCAGATTTAATTCATCTCTGACGCCTTCAACAGTCCATGAAACACTGTCATTTAAACAAAATAGAAACTGAATATATTCTTCACTGCTCATTCCTTCAACACTTACATCCGTGTTGTACTTCATTTCCCATTCTGACAACACCACACCTTGTTTTGTGATAACCTGTGCAATTTGACCTTTGCCAATTTCACCTGGCATTGCCATGACCACAGATTTAGGCGCGGCACCAAAGTAATCAGAATAAAGACGATTTAGTCCTTTGTCTATACACATCGCATCAACTCCAATATGCTATGCCTAAGACCATCGATCTTGGCGCAGCACACCTGCTGCAGATTTCCCTTCACTGTTGTTCCCTCTTGCATAACTGTGTCACTTCAAAACAAGCGACAAGATCCCGGACAGAATCGCAGCCGCGGCAGGATAAATGGTAAGTGTCATAATCCATTTCCTCACATGGACTTGTACCGGAATATAAGGCATGAAATCCTCTGTCCCCGGTATGACCCACGCTTTGGTATGTCCGACCCATATCACATCGATCACAATGCGGTCAAATACCCCCATAATGAGCAGTATCACCGTTATCTGCCAGAAACCTTCCCAGAAGCCTCTTGCGCCATTAATCCAGTAAACACATACAATCGGATAGATCAAATAGATTGCTACGCCGGCGAGTTTGAAGCACATGGCATTTCTCCTGATCTTGTCATTTGTGATAAGCCCAAGCTCCACTGCCCTTTCCTGTACATCCCTTTCATACAGATGCACCAGTGCCACCGCACCGTTTCGTATGCCAATACAACAGAAAAGATATAGCAATGCTGCAAGAATCAATCCCTCAACAATAATATTCATTTCTTAATCGCCTCCATTAAAGCAAAGGACATATCCTGTTCTTTACGATTGTTAGTTTCCGCTAACCACGATACCACATAATTTGGCCTTTTTCAATATATTTTCTTGCAAAATTATTCTCCAAAAACGTCTTTTGCAGTTCTCATATTCTCCATAATGGAGACTTCAAATGGGCATCTCGTCTCGCAGGAACCGCACTGGATACACTCACCCGCATATGTTCAAGCAGCGCGTAATGCTCGCGAACTGTCTCCGGTATGCCTCCCTGGTCTTTTGCCAGGTTCAAAAATTTCGTCACTGACGCCACATCAATATGCTTTGGGCAGGGCGCACAGTGACTGCAGTACATACAGTGTATCGGAGATACGTAGATTCGGAAACACATCAAGTGTTTCCGAATCGTACTCGCCTAGGCCCGAAGGGGCGTATCCGCCGACAGGCGGATTTTGGGACGACTTCCTTAGTCGTCCCAAAAGGCATAATTTGTGGAACACCCACTACCTTACAGAGGATTGCAGCCAGTATGCTTGTACTCAAAACACGTCTATCTCGTTCCTCTTGCTGCAAACCTGTCTGCACGCCGCTCAAATGCGATTAAGCCGTATGCATTTTCGCGGCGGC
>CADCMM010000090.1 GCA_902802515.1 uncultured Lachnospiraceae bacterium | reverse complement strand
ATGCCCTCTGCTGCCAGACCCGCGATTACCAATGCGGCTCCTGCCCGCAGATCCGGCGCGCTGACCCTGGCACCCGTCAGGCGCTCCACCCCGGTAATGATAGCTGAATTTCCTTCCACTTTGACTATCGCGCCCATTCGCGCCAGCTCATCCATATATTTGAAACGATTCTCGAATATGCTCTCTGTCACAATGCTGGTTCCTGCGGCCAACGCCAACGCCACGCCGATCTGGGGCTGCATATCGGTGGGATAGCCCGGGTAGGGAAGCGTCTTCACATTCGTGCTGGTGGGACGTTTTGATGCCACCACGCGGACCGCGTCGTCGAACTCCTCCACCTCGCATCCGATCTCCAGCAGCTTGGCTGTAGTCGCCTCCAGATGCTTGGGTATCACATGCTTCACCATCACATCGCCCTTAGTGGCAGCAGCGGCAAACATAAAGGTGCCTGCCTCGATCTGATCCGGAATGATGGAATATTCTGTAGCATGCAGCTTTTCCACGCCGCGGATACGGATCACATCCGTACCGGCGCCCTTGATATTGGCTCCCATACTGTTCAGGAAATTGGCCACATCTACTACATGCGGCTCCCTGGCACAGTTCTCAATGATCGTATACCCGTCCGCCATGGATGCCGCCATCATAATGTTGATGGTAGCTCCGACGGATACTGTATCCAGATAAATGTGGCTGCCTCTCAGCTTTTCCGCCTCTGCGCAGATAGCGCCGTTGCGGATGCTGACTCTGGCTCCCAACGCTTTAAATCCTTTCAGATGAAGGTCAATGGGTCTGCTGCCGATATTACATCCGCCCGGCAGCGGAACTTCTGCCTTCTTATATTTTCCCAGCAGAGCCCCCAGCAAGTAATAGGACGCCCTGATCTTCTTTATATATTCATAATCAACGCTGACTTCACCGATCCCGGATCCGTTCAGCAGTACTGCATGGCTTGTCAGACGCTCCACCCGAACGCCAATCTTCGCCATGGCCTCCAGCATAACATTAATATCACGTACATTCGGCAAGTTTTCTATTAAAACGGTATTATCTGTCATGATCGCGGCAGCCAAAATACCCAGAGCAGCGTTCTTCGCCCCACTGATCTCAACTTCTCCCACCAGCGGGTTTCCACCCTTAATAATATACTGTTCCATCGGACACCTCTGTAAATTTTTATTTATACTTTTTCCCCTTTATATCCCGGAATTTTAAATCCTACCCTTAGATTAAAAAATTTATCTTCCGTGTTCTATCATTATAGCACAAATTTAACATTTGTAAATAATAATTAAACTTTCCGGCATTTTACACGAGATTATAAGAGCTCTGGTTTCTGACTCAGGACAAATTATTTGCCGGAAACAAACCGTGACGCACTCATTTTTGTTCAATAGGCGAAATTTAAGCCCTCCCGAAAGCACCCACATTGTTATTTTGTACCGTCAGGAGGGTTTTATCCTCTTTTTTACGCTGTATCCAAAGTTCCCCAGTTTTTCTCCCAGGGAAAGGTATTCGCCGTGGGAATAGACGATGAGCCCCGCTTTGTTCAAGTTGAACTTGCCGGACGCATCCAGGTAGCGGTCATCTATATCTACCGCCACAACTTCGGCAAGAAACATGTGATGCGTGCCCAGCTCCATCACATCTTTCACCCGACATTCAATATTCACCGGGCTCTCCTCGATGAGGGGCGCAGCCACCTTGTCTGCTTTCCCCGCTGTCAGATTCATTTCCCGAAACTTATCCACATCCCGGCCGGAGCGCACACCGCAGTAATCCGTGGCGCGCACCAGCTTCTCTGTAGTCAGATTGATGACAAATTCTCCGGTCTCCCGGATAATGTTATAAGAATAGCGCTGCGGGCGTACCGAGATGGAAACCATGGCCGGATTACTGCAGACGGTTCCCGTCCAGGCCACCGTAATAATATTGGGCCGCTCCGATGGACGGGCACAGCTCACCATAACGGCCGGGACGGGGTACAGCATATTTCCGGCTCTCCAGACTTCTCTTCCCATTTTAATATTCCTCACTTTCTCTGCTAAGAGCCGACATCAATGCAGGAAACACCTGTTTCTTTCTGGAAACCACTGCAGGTACGATGGCTGCGTTGTTTTCTACTTTCACGCCAAAGGCTGCCTCCACCAACTCGCTGGAGTGTTCCCCGTAACAGAGCATTTCCGTGGATTCCTCCATGATATTCGTCAGCATGAAGATCATCATATCCAGCCCATGTTCTTTGTAGGCTTTTTCCAGGAACGGCACCATCCGCTCTTTGATGGCGGTCAGTTCGTCCTCACTCATGGAAGTGATCTGCCCTATTCCAAGACTCTTGTCTCCATACTCAAATTTCTTAAAATCCTGATAGAAGATTTCCTCCGGTGACTTATTTCTAAGCTCGCTTCCCGCCGCGAACATCTCCCCGGCAAATTTTTCACAGTCTATGCCTGCGATCTTCTCCAGATCGGCTGCCGCAGCCCGGTCCATGGCTGTGCAGGTGGGTGAACGGAAGATCAATGTATCCGACAGGATCGCGCTGCAGAGCAGACCGGCAATCTCCGGCGGTATCTCCACCTGTTGTTCCCGGAATATCTGATAAATAATGGTGGCCGTGCAGCCCACCGGCTGATTCCGAAAATAGACCGGAGCCATTGTCTCCAGAGATCCCAGTCTGTGGTGGTCGATGATCTCCAGAATTTCAGCTTCCTGCACATTATCCACTGCCTGAGAGACCTCATTGTGATCCACCAGGATCAGTGCGCGCCTGCGCACTCCCAGCAGGTTCCGGCGGGAGATCATGCCGGTATACCGCCCCTTTTTATCCAGAACCGGAAAGTCCCGGTATCTCATTTTAGACATGATCTCCTGGATCTCTTCTGTGTAGTCTGATCTGCGGAAGGTCACCAGATTCTCTTTTTTCATAAAGAATTCCACCGGCATGCTCTGGTTGATCAGCCTTGCCACGGCGTAAGTATCAAGCGGGGTGACGATCACAGTACAGTTATGATCCTTCGCCAGGTGCTGTATGGTTTTTGACACAGGAGTCCCCAGGCAGACCACAATACATCCCGCGTTCATCTCGATAGCGCAAAGCTGAGACTCGTAGCGGTTTCCCAGGATCACCATGTCGTGTTCCTCGATATAGTTCTCCATCACATCCGGATTCGCAGCCGCGATCACGACTTTTCCCTGGTCGAAGAATGCCTCCTCATCTCCAACGACCATCTGGGCGTCCAGAGTCTCCAGGATATTGCGGTAGGGCGTTTTTGCCACCGAAACGATGGCGCTGTCATATTCTTCCATGTAAGATTTGGCAATATCATTGATGGTGATCAACCCGTGGAGGTGATTCTGTTCATCTGTGATGGGCAGCGTGAACACATTCTGCCCGCGCATCAGTGTCCACGCGTTTTTTATGGAAATACTGTTCTTAACTCCCGGCACCTCCCGGATTTCCATGTCCTTCACCCTGGTTCCGATGTTATCCAGAAACAACGGCTGATCCATATGAAAATAATCCAGCACAAACTGCGTTTCCCCGTTCACCTGGCCCGCCCGGGTGGCCACATAGCTGCAGCCATCATCCATCTGGTTCTTCAGGTAAGCGTAGGCAATGGCCGAGCAAATAGAATCCGTATCCGGGTTCTTGTGTCCCGTCACGCAAACGGTTCTCTTTTTTTCCATCTTCTTCCCTGTCAAATTTTCTCCGGCCATTGCCTATCCTCCATTTTCTCAATTTCTTTTTATTTTTCTATGGCAATCTGTTTTACCGTACTCCACGCAGAGTAAACGTTTCCCTTATACGTCTGGATCCGGATCCAGTATGTCTTTCCCTTTTCCACAGTGCAAGTGGTGGAACCCGCTTCCTGATTCATGATCGTTATTGTCCGCGCACTGGTAAACGATGCGTTCGTAGCAATCTGAAGCCGATATCCGCTGATGTCAGAACCTTTCTCCCACTTAATTTTCAGTTTCCCCGCCGCACTGTTCACCACAGACTGCAGCGTTACCGTTTTCGGGCGGACTGTCACCGTTACTGTCTTTACTGCTGACTTGTACAATGCAGTTTCTTTCGCAGTGATCGTGATGGTCGTCGTTCCCGCCGTTTTGATGGTAACCAGGCCTGCAGAGGAGACCGCCGCCACCTGGGCATTGCTGGATTTGTAGGTAAGCGCTCCGTCCCCTGAAGTCCTGGCGCCGAGGTTGAATGCCGAATTACCCAGTGTCTTGGTCACATTGTATGCTGTGATGGTCTGCGTTTGTTTGTTTACCGAGATCGGATTCAGCACCCACTTCTGCGCGTTAGTATGATTCTCCCGATAAATCTGTATATTCGTTCCTCTCGCCGCAGCGCCATTGTACAGATCCAGGCAGCTTCCCAGGGAACTCTTAGGCGTCAGATAATAACTGTTTCCGCCGGCAGGAACGATCTTCCATAACTGATTAGCGCCACCGGTGTAAGTCCACTGTATAACATTTGACCCGTTCGTTACTCCCGCTTTCTCCACATCCATGTAAAGACCGGATCCGCAGTCCTTGATGGTGTAATATCCATCGCTGACATATTTAAACTCGAAGCGATGGTACACATTCGTGCTGTGAGTCCAAAGATGGATATTTGCGCCTTTTGTCTTACTGTCATGTTCAATGCTCAGCTCATAACCTGTATTTGCTTTCAGCTGAATATTGTATGTACCGTCCGCTATGATCCGTCCTGTCACTTTGTCAAGATCTGTTGGAATTGTTGCCCCGGTGCGGAAGCTTTTTGAATTTCCGGCGGCGTCATATGCATAAATATCCGTAATATACTCACCGTATTCGTTTTTGTGAGCGGCCCGACTGATCCTGCATGTGTAAGTATTTCCCGACACGGT
This sequence comes from uncultured Lachnospiraceae bacterium, assembly GCA_902802515.1. GTDB lineage: Bacteria > Bacillota > Clostridia > Lachnospirales > Lachnospiraceae > Merdiplasma. The sequence goes on along the minus strand of CADCMM010000090.1, from coordinate 567 downwards.
TCCGGTATTCCACGCCAGATCATCCTGTGCGCTCCCATTTACGGCCCTCTTCGTCCATGTCTTGAATTTCACGCTGATTACGCCTACGTTGTCGGTTACCGTGCAGGTTACCGTGTATCCGTCCAGCGTTACCTTTGAGACTTTCACATTGGTGATCTTTGGCGCCTCATTGTCATCCACGATGTGCTTCGTAATGGTCTTCCAAAGCCCATTGTAATTTGTGGGCGCCCCGTTATTGACCCTATTGCCGGCTTCTACAACACCCGGGTAAACAATCTTTGTTTTCGTAGCATCCACATAAAACGAATCAAATGCAAAATAGTTTCCGCGGCCATACCTGGTAACCGAATTCACTTTTCCCTTAAAGACACTGAGGTCTACATGAAAAGCGTATGCGTAGGGATTTCCATATCCCATTCCGCCTGCCTGGTAAAATTTCTGTCCCTGCTTGATCACCTTTCCTACATACAGATCAGAAATATTACTGTCATGCATAAACCCCACCGTCATATAATCCAGTGTACCGTCGGCAAAATGTACTTTGTCCATGCTCTGCAGCAGCACAAA
>CADCMM010000089.1 GCA_902802515.1 uncultured Lachnospiraceae bacterium | reverse complement strand
GCGCCACAATATATGGGAAAACCTGAACACTCTTCAGATGAATTATCAGAGGATATGCCTCTTTCCCATCTGCTAAAACCAAGAAAGAATAAAGCATAATTTAGTGTTTCAAGTAATAGAAAAGGTTCCGGTTTTCATGTTTTCACATGTTTAGCCGGAACCTTTTTATCACATTTTTCTTACGCTTCCCGAGCATCTCTGATCTGCGGGCTGAAGCTGTATCTTCAAACCTCTATTCTTCTGTCGCACCGACAAGCGTTTCCTCTGAGTTATCTTCTGTTTCAGCATCCGCCGGGTCTGCATCCAGACCATCGATTTCGGCCAGATCATTCAAGCCGCTGAAATCAATGTCATCCATTTCATCGAACACCAGATCTTCTTCCAGATCCAGATTTACTTCTTCGGTATTCAAATTCACGTTGCGATAACGTTTCATGCCTGTTCCTGCAGGGATCAGCTTACCGATGATGACGTTTTCTTTCAGCCCGATCAGCGGGTCTACCTTGCCCTTGATGGCCGCTTCTGTCAGAACCTTTGTAGTCTCCTGGAAAGATGCCGCCGACAGGAAAGAGTTGGTTGCCAGGGATGCTTTCGTGATACCCAACATGATCTGTTTTCCTTCCGCAGGCTGTTTGCCTTCCGCGATCATCTTCTCATTGATATCCTCCAGTTCCAGATTGTCCACCAACGTGCCCGGCAGCAGATCCGTGTCACCGTTCTCCTCAATGCGAACCTTCTTGAGCATCTGACGCACCAGGACTTCAATATGCTTATCGCTGATTTCCACACCCTGCAGACGGTATACCCTCTGTACCTCGCGAAGCATATAATCCTGCACGGCATTTACGCCTTTTATCTTCAGAATATCGTGCGGGTTAACGCTTCCTTCCGTCAGCACATCACCTGCCTCCAGATACGTGCCATCCAGAACCTTAATTCTGGAGCCATAAGGAATCAGGTAAGTTTTTGACTCTCCGTTTTCCTCATTGGTAACGATAACCTCACGTTTCTTCTTGGTATCACGGATCTCCACACGGCCCGGTATCTCGGTAATAATAGCAAGACCCTTCGGCTTACGAGCTTCAAATAGCTCCTCGACACGGGGAAGACCCTGTGTGATATCGCCGCCGGCCACACCGCCGGTATGGAAGGTACGCATCGTAAGCTGAGTACCAGGTTCACCAATAGACTGAGCAGCGATAATACCTACGGACTCACCCACCTGCACCGCTTCGCCGGTTGCCATATTGGAACCATAGCACTTCGCGCAGATACCAATGTGTGATTTACAGGTGAGAATCGTGCGGATTTTGATCCTCTTGAATCCTTCTCCATTCTCATCCACGCCATCCTTCATAATACGGGCGGCGCGCTTCGGAGTGATCATATGATTTGCTTTCACAATGATCTCTCCATCCTTATCACGGATCGTATCACAGGAGAAACGGCCGGTTATTCTTTCCTGCAGGCTCTCGATCTCTTCTTTGCCGTCGGTGAATTCCTGCACGTACATGCCCGGAATCTCATCTCTTCCCTCGGCACAGTCCACTTCACGAATGATCAGATCCTGAGATACATCTACCATTCGTCTGGTCAGATAACCGGAGTCAGCAGTACGCAGAGCCGTATCCGACAGACCTTTACGGGCGCCGTGGGCTGACATAAAGTATTCCAGTACGTCCAGACCTTCACGGAAATTGGATTTGATCGGCAGCTCGATGGTGTGACCGGTAGTATCCGCCATCAGTCCACGCATACCTGCCAGCTGCTTGATCTGTTTATCGGAACCACGGGCGCCGGAATCCGCCATCATGAAAATGTTGTTGTATTTATCAAGTCCGCCCAACAATGCTTTTGTCAGCTTATCATCCGTCTCTTTCCAGGTCTCCACCACTTCCTTATATCGCTCTTCCTCTGTGATAAGGCCGCGCTTGTAGTTGCGTGTGATCTTATCCACAGTGTCCTGCGCTTCCTGTATCATCTGCGGTTTCTGCGGCGGCACGGTCATATCTGAAATAGATACCGTCATTGCCGCCCTGGTGGAATATTTGTAGCCCATGGACTTGATATCATCCAAAACTTCTGCAGTCTTGGTGGCGCCGTGGGTATTGATAACTTTTTCCAAAATCTGCTTCAGACCTTTTTTGCCTACATGGAAATCCACTTCCAGCTTCAGCAGATTCCCCGGAATAGTTCTGTCCACAAACCCCAGATCCTGCGGAAGAATCTCATTGAACAGGAACCGCCCCAGGGTAGACTCCACAATGCCGGTGTGAACCACACCCTCCGCATCCTTCCTGCTCATACGAACCTTGATCCTGGACTGCAGGGTCAATGCTTTGTTCTCATAGGCAAGGATTGCCTCATTTACACTCTTGAAAAATCCTCCCTCTCCCAGTGCCCCCGGTCTTTCCTGGGTCAGGTAATAGATACCCAGCACCATATCCTGAGAAGGCACTGCTACGGGACCGCCATCGGAGGGTTTCAGAAGGTTGTTTGGCGAAAGCAGAAGGAAGCGGCATTCCGCCTGAGCTTCCACAGACAGCGGAAGGTGTACTGCCATCTGGTCGCCGTCAAAGTCCGCATTGAACGCAGTACAAACCAGCGGGTGCAGTTTGATCGCCTTACCTTCTACAAGAATCGGTTCAAATGCCTGGATGCCAAGTCTGTGCAGTGTAGGAGCCCGGTTCAGCATAACCGGGTGCTCTTTGATCACTTCCTCCAGCACATCCCATACCTCCGGCTGAAGCCGTTCTACCATCTTCTTTGCATTCTTAATATTGTGGGAAGTTCCGTTGGCCACCAGTTCTTTCATAACGAACGGTTTAAACAGCTCGATCGCCATCTCCTTGGGCAGACCGCACTGATAGATTTTCAGTTCCGGGCCAACCACAATAACGGAACGGCCGGAGTAGTCCACACGTTTTCCCAACAGGTTCTGACGAAAACGTCCGGATTTACCCTTAAGCATATCCGAAAGAGATTTCAAGGCTCTGTTACCCGGTCCGGTAACCGGACGGCCACGGCGGCCATTATCGATCAGCGCGTCCACGGCCTCCTGCAGCATTCTCTTTTCATTTCTGACAATAATATCCGGAGCTCCCAGCTCCAGCAGCCGTTTCAAACGGTTGTTTCTGTTGATAATACGGCGATACAGATCATTCAGGTCGGAGGTGGCAAAACGGCCGCCGTCCAGCTGCACCATCGGTCGAAGATCGGGCGGGATCACCGGGATCACGGTCATCACCATCCACTCCGGACGGTTTCCGGATTCCCGGAATGCCTCAATAACTTCCAGTCTCTTGATGATCCTGGCTTTCTTCTGCCCGGTGGACTCTCTCAGCCCTCTTTTCAGTTCTTCCGCTTCCTTGTCCATATCAATAGCTTCCAGAAGTTCCTTGATGGACTCAGCGCCCATGCCTACTCTGAACGCGCTGCCCCATTTTTCTCTGGCGTCCTGATACTCCCGCTCTGTCAGCACCTGTTTGTACTGCAGATCGGTAGTTCCCTTGTCCAGTACGATATAATTAGCAAAGTACAGCACTTTTTCCAGCGTTCTGGGGGAAAGATCCAGCATTAATCCCATTCTGGAAGGAATACCCTTGAAATACCAGATGTGGGATACCGGCGCTGCCAGTTCAATATGGCCCATACGTTCCCTGCGCACGCTTGCCTTCGTCACTTCCACTCCGCAGCGGTCGCAGACAACACCTTTGTAACGGATTTTCTTATATTTTCCACAGTGGCACTCCCAGTCTTTGCTGGGTCCGAAAATGCGCTCACAGAAGAGGCCTTCCTTTTCCGGTTTCAGGGTCCTGTAGTTAATGGTTTCCGGTTTTTTCACCTCTCCATGAGACCATTCTCTGATCTTGTCCGGAGATGCCAGGCCAATTTTGATGGCGTCAAACGTCATCGGCTGGTATGTTTCATTATTCATTGTTTCCGGCATGACAGTACTCCTTTCACTCTTCGTCAAAGCTTTCATCCAGATCTACGAAATTATCGTCCTCCGGTTCTTCTTCCTCAACCTCCACCAGTTCTTCGCCCTCGAACTGCTGCTGGCTGAAACCATGGGAACCGAAAGACTCGTTCTGTTCGTATTTCCTGTCTCCCTCGATCACGGAACGAAGATCCGTGTCACCGTAATCAATGGTTTCCATAATCTCTACTTCTGTATTGTCATCTTTCAGAACTCTCACATCCAGACCAAGGGACTGCAGCTCTTTCAGCAGAACCTTGAAGGACTCCGGAATACCCGGTTCAGGAATGTTGTCACCCTTAATGATGGCTTCGTAGGTCTTCACACGTCCCACCACATCATCCGATTTCACCGTCAGGATCTCCTGCAGCGTGTAAGACGCGCCGTAAGCCTCCAGGGCCCACACTTCCATCTCACCGAAACGCTGTCCTCCAAACTGAGCTTTACCTCCCAGAGGCTGCTGCGTAACCAGAGAATACGGCCCGGTAGAACGGGCATGGATCTTATCGTCTACCAGATGATGCAGTTTCAGGTAATGCATGTGGCCGATGGTGGTCGGACTGTCGAAATATTCTCCGGTTCGTCCGTCGCGCAGAAGCACTTTACCGTCTCTGGAAATCGGCACACCCTTCCACAAGGCTCTGTGATCACGGTTTTCATAAAGATAGTCCAGAACCTCCGGAAGCAGCTCATCCCCATGTTTCTCTTTAAATTCTTCCCACTCCAGGTTGACATAATCATTTGCCAGATCCAGAGTGTCCATAATATCATTCTCGTTAGCACCGTCAAATACCGGGGTAGCCACATTGAAGCCCAACGCTTTCGCCGCAAGACTCAGGTGGATCTCCAGCACCTGTCCGATATTCATACGGGACGGCACGCCCAGCGGGTTCAACACGATATCCAGCGGACGTCCATTCGGGAGGAAGGGCATATCCTCCACCGGCAGTACACGGGAAACCACACCCTTGTTACCATGACGACCGGCCATCTTATCACCCACAGAAATCTTTCTCTTCTGCGCGATGTAAATACGTACAGACTGATTTACTCCCGGGGGAAGTTCGTCGCCGTTCTCCCTGGTAAATACCTTGGCGTCTACCACAATACCATATTCGCCATGAGGTACTTTCAGGGAAGTGTCGCGCACCTCTCTCGCTTTCTCCCCAAAAATGGCCCGGAGCAGTCTTTCTTCTGCGGTCAGTTCCGTTTCTCCCTTCGGAGTAACCTTACCAACCAGAATATCCCCGGCACGCACCTCAGCGCCGATACGGATAATTCCTCTTTCATCCAGATCCTTCAGAGCGTCATCGCCTACGCCCGGTACGTCTCTGGTGATCTCCTCCGGCCCGAGCTTTGTATCTCTTGATTCAGCCTCATATTCCTCAATGTGAACAGATGTATAAACATCATCCATCACCAGCTTCTCGCTCAGCAATACCGCATCCTCATAGTTATAACCTTCCCAGGTCAT
>CADCMM010000088.1 GCA_902802515.1 uncultured Lachnospiraceae bacterium | reverse complement strand
AACGCTTTTATCGCGAACGATGTCCGGGCAAATGTAACGCAGCAAAGTGAAGGTCGGAAACTATGTTTTCAGCAGACATTATTCCTTACAAGCCGTCATCACGCAGTGGGTGTTCCCAAAAATATACATATGGATACGCGGAACCCCTTACCTGTATTTTGCAACAGCCCCCGTTCTTTATATTGCATTCTATTCAATATGAAACCTTATTCTGTCTCCTTTTTCTCTGCTCCTATACGGGCAAACACCATTTCATATCCGTCATTCCCGTAGATCAATGACCGGTTTACTCTGCTGATAGTAGCCGTGGACGCTCCTGTCTTCTCTGCAATCTCCAGATAAGTCTTCTTTTCTGTCAGCATCTTAGCCACCTCAAACCGCTGGGACAGCGAAAGAAGCTCGTTGACTGTGCAGACATCTTCAAAAAATTTATAACATTCCTCTTTGTCTTTCAGGCTAAGTATTGCATCAAATAACGCGTCTACAGCTTCTGTTCTGATTTTTTTACTCATGAATATCCTTCCCCCTATATCATATGGATTACCCGTGGGCAACTATTTCAATTTCCACTATTTTAACACGTTAAAGTTTTACTGTAAAGTAGTCGTTTCATTTTTATGGGGCTGTTGCATAATTCTGGCTAATGGAGTTCGGATATCCTATGTTCGCTTGCTCCTTCCGACAGACCAAAGGGCTGCCGCACCAACATATTCCTGGTGCAGCAGCCCTGTCTTTTACATAAATAGCAGCTGTATAGAAATTATTTTGTTTCAGCCTCAGTCTCTGTTTCCGCAGCAGCCTCCGTCACAGTTTCTGTAACAGCTTCCGTGATCTCTTCTGTCGCTTCTTCCGTTTCAGTCTGAGCGGGTTCTTCCTGTGCTTCTTCCGTGATCAGTGTGATACGTCCCTGTCCATAAGGATCTGCGTATTCGTCGCCAACCTTGTCTCCGAGGAATGCAAGGTAGTCGATCACTGCGTCATGGTCGATCCTCCATTCTTCCCCGTCTGCCGGATCGATCACCTTAGAACCTTTGAACATAGTCATACCATCGCCATATTCCTGAGAATAGTATTTATTGATTGCCAGTGTGTAGGTTTTGTCCAGCTTCAGAGGTTCATCGCCAACCATGACGTCTTTCACACGGTACTCACCGTCCACAGATACAAACTCACCATCACTGTTCACATTGACAGAGGACGGGATCGTGGTATCAATCGTGTAGGTCAGACCGGAAGGCTGAATAAATCCGCCGCACTCTTCAGGATACAAGTGAGCGCCCATCTCCAGGCAATCCAGGATCTGCTGGCCAGTAACTTCAATCACACCGGTCTCTGAATTCCACGGCATAACCGTGATCAGATCCATGTAAACAATGTCGCCCGCATCAATATTCGCACGGATACTTCCGCCGTTCAGGAAACCGATATCCGCGCCGCCCTGAATACGGTATGCATCTGAAAGGAAATCACCCATGTTGGTCTCCGCGACACGCACCAGCCGATCGCCGGTCTCCGGATCATAGATCACCAGGTCGAAATCCATGCTTCCCACCTTAACAAACAAATATTCATACTGTGCCTGGATCTCCTGCACTGCCTCATCCATTTCGGCATATGCATCGGATGCCAGTTCTTCTTCCGTTAATTCATCTACAAGACCGGTAGTTGCTGTCACTTCTCCATCTTCGCCAACAGAAAGTTTCAGAACACCGATATTGTTCAGCTTCGTTCCGGTAGAAGAAAGGATAACATCGTTACCTTCTTTGTCCGTGATCACTTCGCCAGGGATCACATTGTGGGCATGACCGTCCAGGAATACATCGATACCCGTCGTATTTGCAACTACACTGATGGAAGACCAGTCGCTCTCGACACCGCGGTCACCCATATGACCTACCGCAACGATCACATCAGCACCATCTTCTTTCGCAGCGTCGATGGAAGCCTGTACCGTATCATACAGCTGATCCGGGGTTTCCGCGCTGAAACCATAGATATAGTTTCCGTCTTCGTCCTGGAAATAGGTGGGAGTGGATTTCGCAATGGTTTCCGGTGTGGACATCCCCACATAGCCGACGTTGATTTCAGTTCCATCTACATCATACGGGATCACGGTGTAACCGTCAAAAATAGATTCTCCACTAACGGTGTCAATAAAGTTGCTGGAAATAAATACGCCGTCTGCGCTCTCCGCATAGCTTAAGAACTCTTCCATTCCGTAGTCAAACTCATGGTTCCCCGGAACCAGGATATCATAGCCGATCTTAGCCATCAGATCCATAGCATCCTTTCCATTTGATTCCGTAGTAACCACAGATCCCTGGATCGCGTCGCCCAAGTCTACCGTAGTAACCTTATCCGTAATCCCGGATACTTCCGCCTTCACTGCTGCCAGTCCGGCATAGCCAAGGCTCGTGTCCGATCCGGAATAGTTCTTGTCGGAGCTGATACCGCCATGAACATCATTATCATACAGAACTACGATATCGTTTTCTTCGATCCCCATGTCTGCCAGAGTGCCAGTAACCGGTTCACCCAAAGTCACACTGTACTCAATGTCAGCTTCCGTCTCAGCTTCTGTCTCAGTCACCTCTTCTGTGACTGTCTCTGTCGCCGTTTCCGTAGCTGCTTCCGTTACTTCCTCTGTCACCGTTTCCGTTGCTGCTTCCGTTACTTCTTCTGTCTCAGCTTCCGTTGCTGCTTCCGTTACTTCCTCTGTCTCAGCTTCTGTTGCCGCTTCCGTTACTTCCTCTGTCTCAGCTTCCGTAGCTGCTTCCGTTACTTCCTCTGTCTCAGCTTCTGTTGCCGCTTCCGTTACTTCCTCTGTCTCAGCTTCCGTTGCTGCCTCAGTAGCCGCCAATTCCGTAACGGCTTCCGTCACAGCCTCAGTTTCTTCCTCAGTCTCAGCTTCGGTTGGCGCCTCAGTTACCTCCTCAGTTACTGTTTCCGTCTCAGCTTCCGTAGCCGCCAGTTCTGTAACTGTTTCTGTCTCAGCCTCCGTCTCAGTGACTATCTCAGTCTCCGCTTCCGTCGCAGCTTCCGTTGGCGCTTCCGTGGATGCTTCGGTAGTCTTCTCAGTGGTTTCCGTCTCTTTCGAACCGCACCCAGCCAGAGCAGATGCTACCATTGATACGCCCAATAAAAGGGCTAACACTTTTCGTTTCACTTGGACAATCCTCCCTTTCTGTTAATATCTCTTAGTATACTTCTTTTTTCTTGATTTTTCAATCAATTTCATGCGAAACCAGGCAAAAAATAGGTAAATTTTATACAATAATGAATTACAAACTTTTTCCTTAACTTTCAAATTAATTATTGACTAATTGGATTGGCTTTGTTATAATAACCTTTGTTCGCGGAAGTGTCGGAACTGGCAGACGAGCAAGACTAAGGATCTTGTGGCATTCGTGCCGTGTGGGTTCAAGTCCCATCTTCCGCACGCAAAAAAAGGTTCTCAACATTGTTGAGAACCTTTTTTGCGGAAGAGATATTGCTCAATCCCGCCCGGCTTTGGCTATGGCGTCCTCAAAACCTGTCAGCGCAGCGAAAGGAGAGAACTGCGCCGCCTTCGCTTCCATGGAGAGGGGCGGATGCTTTTCCGATACAGGATGAGGCAGATTGATAATATCCCCGTATTTTTGCTCTGCCTCCACTGCCGCTATCCTCATCTCTTCCGAAGTGATGCCTCTGACATTGTGCCATGCATTACTAAACTCTTTCATTGTGTCCTCCCCTTTGATACAGCAAAGTTTCTCTTCAAAACAATAAAATATGCCGCCACCACGATGCTGCCTGTAATCACCCACGAAAATGGATAGACCATCATCAGCGCAAAGAAAGTATGGTGTTTCACAGTGACTGTATTGATCCAGACGATCCGGACTATACAGGTACCAAATACGGTCAGCAGCGTAGGCGTCATGGAATGGCCGAAACCACGCAGGGCAGAACCGCTGATTTCATAGGTGCCCGCAAGAAACTGCAAAAGTAAAACGTATTTCATGCGCTGCGCGGCGTATCCGGCCACCACAGGATCTGTGGTAAAAAACAGGATAAACAGATCTCTGCCCAAATAGAAACCGCTATTTAGCACAATACAGGAAAGAATTCCGCAACCCATACAGATGAAGTAAGCACGCCTGCAGCGCTTTAGGTTGCCCGCTCCGTAATTCTGGCTGGTAAATGTCATTACAGCCGAATTAAAACCACTGATCAGAAAATAGGACAGATATTCAAAATTCAGCGCTACAGCGGAACCCGCCACTACCTCCGAACCAAAGCTGTTGATTGCAGCCTGTATGCAGATATTTGCCACGGAGAACACCATTCCCTGAAGCCCGGCCGGAACGCCAATGCGCAGAATTTTGGTCAGTTCTTCTTTATAGATGTGTATGTCCCGCAGCTCCAGCTTCATGGGTTCTTCTGATTTCATCAAAAAACAAAGAAGCAATCCGGAACTGACAATATTTGAAATCACGGTAGCGATGGCAACACCGGCCACTCCCAGCCCAAATCCCACAACAAAAAACACATTGAGTACGGCATTGATAACGCCGGAAATGATCAGGCAAAACAGAGGCCGTTTCGTATCCCCGGTACTTCGCAAAATAGCTGCCTCAAAATTGTAGAGCATAATAAAAGGCATGCCAAGACAATAGATCCTCAAATAGAAAACGGCAAGGTCTATCACATCCTCAGGCGTAGACATGAGCTCCAGCAGCAGCTTTGCCACCGATAATCCCAGACCTGTTAAAATCAGACCACTGGTCAGAGCCACTGCAATGGAAGTACTCACAGTATTTTTTACTCGTTCCGGGTGTCCTCTTCCTATGTAGTTTGCAATCACCACATTACTCCCCACTGAGATCCCCGCAAACACGTTAACCAGCAGCGCCACTACCGGAGCGTTAGCCCCTACCGCAGCCAGAGCCTGCTTACTGGAAAATCTGCCCACCACGGCCACGTCCACAGAATTGAACAACTGCTGAAGAATACTCCCAAGTGCCAAGGGCAAAGCAAATTTTAAAATTTTTCCCATCATGGAACCGCTGAGCATATCCATACCGGAAGTTTTCTCTTTTGTCACGTTACGCGCTTCCTTTCCTGAACTCTATCATTACCATACAAGGCTCAACCGTCCGTAAAGAATAACTTCGATTTGCCATGCTAAACACAGTCTTCCCATTTTTTATAACTTTTGCTATAATATACACACTATTTCATTTTACAAAGGAGTCTGTTATGAAAAAAATGAAACGTATCCTTGCCTGGGGCGGCATCATCCTCTTGCTGGGACTTTATCTGGTGACCTTCATTTTGGGGGTGACAGGAAATGAAGCCACAAGGGATCTCCTGATGGCATCCATCGCATGCACCGTGATTATTCCATGCCTGATGTACGGTATGCTGCTGCTGGCAAAAGTTCTGAGCGGCAAGGGCAAAAATGATAAGACGTGAGTTTAAAAGGGCTGCTGCAAATTATTGGCTAATGGAGTTCCGATATCCTATGACACGTAACCCCATACCTTTCTTATGCAGCAGTCCCTTTAAGTATAGATTAGGAAACACATCAAGTGTTTTCTAATCGTACTCGCCTAGGCCCGAAGGGGCGTATCCGCCGGCAGGCGGATTTTGGGACGACTTCCTTAGTCGTTCCACAAGGCTTGATTTTTGGAACACCCACTACCTTACAGAGGATTGCAGCCAATATGCCTGTACTAAAAACACGTCTATCTCGTTCCTCTTGCTGCAAACCTATCTGCACGCCGCT
>CADCMM010000087.1 GCA_902802515.1 uncultured Lachnospiraceae bacterium | reverse complement strand
ACAACTCTATTTTACCATAAACCAGTGAGGAGATGTTTCATTTTGTAACAAAAAGAATCCTGTATTTATGCGGGTTCTGGTGTTTCGCAAACATCTATTCCGAGAGACTATATGAAAGGAAAGGAGAAAAATTATGGCTAAAAAAATAGTGGCTAAAACCCTGATTTATGCGATTCTGATTTTTCTCGTGATTTTAACATTAGTACCGTTTTATCTGATCATGGTGAATGCAACGCATTCCAGCTTCGAAATTGTAACGCAGTTAAATGTATTTCCGGGAGGCTATTTAAAGGAAAACTATGAAAAATTGCAACAATATGTGAATATCTGGAGTGGTTTTTTTAACAGTGTTCTGGTATCTGTGTTATTTACACTGATATCCGGTTATCTGGGAGCATTGGTGGCATTTGGTTTTGAAAAATATAACTTTAAAGGAAAGACATTTTTATATGCAGTGGTATTGGCATCTATGATGATCCCGGGACAGGTGAGTATTGTGGGATACTATCGGATGGGACTTAAGATGGGATTGGTGAATAAACTGGCTACTTTTTGCCTTCCCTTTTTTGCACCGGGAGTAACCAGTGTCTCAACGATTTTCTTCCTAAGAGGTATGATCTGTCAGGGAGTATCGGATTCGCTGATTGAGGCAGCGAGGATGGAAGGATGCGGTGAATTTAAAATATTCAACAAAGTTGTATTTCCATGTATTCTGCCGGGCGTTGCTACGATGTGTATATTTAATTTTGTAAAAAGTTGGAATAACTACATAGGACCGCTTATCATGTTGACAGATACCAAAAAATATACCATGCCCATATTGATCTCCCTTATTAAAGGAATCTATTTAACCAATTATGGAGCTATGTATCTGGCGGTTGGAATTTCTGTTATGGTAGTAGTGGTGGTCTATCTGTTCTGTTCGAGATATATTATTGATGGACTGACCATGGGAGCAGAAAAATAAGAAAGTCATATTCAAAGAAATTGTGCCATAACATGGTATCAAAAAAGGATACTCCCTAAGAAGATGCAATGGATCAAAAGCTGGAGAACATCCTGAATCTTGCATTGGAGACCCCGGAGGAAGAACGGGAACAGACGGAGAGTCTGAATGTCGGCTACAGCGCAGAGACCCGCAGCTGGGAGCTGATCGTAAAATATCACGGTAGTCTGGACAGACTGCGGGAACAGAATATTGTGGTGGAGGAACTGATCGCCGGATATGCGATCCTTACGGTGCCGGAGGCACTGGTGGATACGGTATCGGATACCCCGGAGATCGAGTATGTGGAAAAACCCAAGCGGTTTTATTATGGACAGACGGATCCTGCGGGGACATCCTGTTTTCCACCGGTCACTATGAGAACGCCTTTTCTGAATGGAAGGGGCGTTCTTTTGGCTGTACTGGATTCCGGGATCACCTGGGATCTGGAGGTGTTCCGGAAGGCAGATGGCAGTACGAGGATACGTTATCTATGGGACCAGACAGTCCTCAGGGATCGGACACTGCCACAGGATCAGACAGTGCCGGAGAAAACAGGTAATGTGGGATATGGAAAAATGCCGGATGGATTTGCCTTTGGGACGGAATATACCGCGGAGGAAATAAATGCGGCATTACAGATGCCTGCATTGGATCGTTACCGCCGGATTCCCGGCAGAGACCTGTCCGGACATGGAACCGCGGTGGCAGGGATCGCCGCCGGGAAAAGTGCAGGTGGTCTCTATACCGGGGCGGCCCCCGAGGCGGAACTGATCGTGGTGAAGCTGGGATTGCCGGGAAATAGCCGGAGCGCAGAAGAAGGATTCCCCCGGACAACCGAAATCCTGCGTGGAGTGACCTATGCACTGCGGAAAGCACAACAGTTAAATATGCCACTTGTCATCAACTTGAGCTTTGGTAACAGCTATGGTTCCCATGACGGAAGCTCTCTGCTGGAGCGCTTTCTAGACAATGCCTCTGAGATCGGCAAAACCGTGATCTGTGTGGGCAGTGGTAATGAGGGTGCGGCAAGAGGGCATTTCGCCGGGAATATAGCGAAGGACAGCCGTGTAGAACTGGATGTTGGAAATTATGAAAAAAGCCTGAATATCCAGCTGTGGAAAAATTACAGCGATGTGTTTCGGATAAGGCTGCAATCTCCGGGAGGTGAGGAGGCAGAGCTAACCACGAATATTCAGGGCGGGAAATATACACTTAGGTTGGAGCAGACAAGGATTCTGGTCTATCTGGGAGAACCCCTGCCCTATGCGGTGGCGCAGGAGATCTATCTGGAGATGATCCCGGTGACAGGCGGTTATATCGACGCAGGGATATGGACGATCCGGCTGGAGCCGGTAATGACCGTAACGGGACAATATTATCTGTATCTTCCAGCGGGAAAAGGCAGGGGAGACAGCACTGGCTTTTACCGTTCCACTCCGCAGATGACACTGACGGTTCCCTCCACGGCAGCGAAGGTGATCACAGTGGGGGCTTACGATCCGGTCTATGATACCTATGCGGATTTCTCCGGCAGGGGCTATGCCGACAGCACCCGTACCATCGGTGTGACGGCAGCGGGGCTGACCAAACCGGATCTTGTGGCTCCCGGTGTAAATATCCAGGCTCCGGATGTTTATGGCAGTTTTCTCCCTGTTACGGGAACTTCTTTCGCCACACCGATTGTCAGCGGTGCCGCGGCGCTTCTGATGGAGTGGGGGATCGTACGTGGGAATGATCCCTTCCTCTACGGCAAAAAAATCAAGGCATATCTCAGAAAAGGTGCCAGACCCTTAAGGGGAGAGAGGGAATATCCCAACGACCGGGTGGGGTATAATGGTATTATAGTGTCAAGTTAGTGAGAAGCCAGTAAAATCGAGTTTGCTGAAAAATGTAAAGGAACCTTGACAAGACTGTGTACACATGTTATGATCTAAAATGTAAAGGAACCTTGTCAAAACTGAGCGGAGGTGATGAGTTGGAGAATCGTATAGAAAAGCTGCGAAAAGAGCGTGGATTAAACCAGGAGGAGTTTGCTAAGGCGATCCGCGTTTCCAGGCAGACAGTCAGTTCTATTGAGACCGGAAAGTATAACCCATCACTTGATCTGGCGTTTACGATAGCTGATTTTTTTGAAAAAACTATCGAAGAAATCTTTATTCATAAGGGAGGTACCGATGATGAAAAAGAGCTATTTGAATAGGGGCATATTATTCGTAGTTATTGGAATCTGCTTCATTCTGGCAGCAGTCTTCACTGAGAGCGTATTCGATGGTTTACTTTGGGGGTTTGCCGGAGGAGCTTTGGCGTCCGGAATTGGATTGATCATCAGATATTTCTATTGGTCAGCGCCTAAGAATGAGGAGCGATATCGGGAAATCCAAGAACAGGAGGATATCAACCTTCATGACGAACTGAATGAAAAACTGCGCGATAAATCGGGCAGAATTGCTTATTTGATTGGGCTGGTAATAATCTGCATTTCCGAGGTAGTATTTTCCATTCTGGGAAAGATAGGGATGATCACAGACCATAGGGTCATTGTGCTGTATCTGTTTGGATTGTTTGTTTTTCAGGTCGTGATCGGTATTGTAGTGTACAGTCAGCTGAGAAAGAAGTATTGATGGATTGCAAACTCGATAATGCAGACAGTTTCAGGTTTCACATCACATTCACCAAACAGAAGTAATGAAAAAGATGTGTAAGCGGCTGGGAGAATTTACGATTCTCCCAACCTCCTATCATATGAAAAGAGCCTCTACTCATTCAGCCGGATCATATCCTCTGCTATCACCTTTCCGTCCCTGACGTAACCGCCATTTTCAACAAGAAGCGTCTGCAGCGTAATCTGATCCAGATCGGGCGATAGACCGGCATGAATATGTTCTTCTACGTATCCATCTTCCACTTCATAACCGGATGTGAATCCGTTCTGTCCGTCCTCTACTTCATCACCTGAGATAACAGATGTCAGTCCCGTATTCGTCTCATCCAGTTTTTCACGTTCTTCCTCTGTGAGCTGGTAGCGAACCGAAAACCGCACCACATTCGTTGTCCGAACGATATTCGTGACATAAATCGTAAATCCATCGTGCGCAAAGGTCTGATCCTCTGCCTTTTGTATGTTGGCTTTGGCGCTCATGGTAAAAGAAAGCTCCTGGTTTTGGAAGCGTTCCTCTCCCTGATAGATGGATAAAGGCAAAGTGACGGTAAAATCATCTTCCAGATGTAATGCACTTAAATCTGTTGTGAATGTATATCCATCCTCTCCGGTCCACTCATTCAGGTTTGTTGTACCGACTGGACCGTACTCCTTGTCATTAATATAGAGCCGATCCGCATTCAGCTCATACTTCCTGCCGTTTTCTGTGCTAGCCCCATAAATGTAAAGGGTCGTGCCATCATACTGGACTTCCTCAATGGAGAGAACAGGTGAAGCATCCGGGATCACTTTTCTTCCCCAGAACATGTCCTCCGTTCCTTCCTCCCTGTACGCTTCAGGCATATGAACCTGACCAGTGACCGCTACAGCGATATCTGTCATGATCTGCTCCTGTGCCTGTGGCGAATTCATCTCCTTGGGAAACAACTCCGCAAGATGCAACCTCGTGGCAGCAAACACTGTTCCGCCAACCGCTGCGGCCGCGATAAAAGCAGCCACATATCTTTTCCAGCGTCTATGGACAGTGGAAGTCCCTTTATTTGCACCACATATAATGCTTTTCTCAGAGTTCTCTTCACATTCCCGGTGGATCCTGGAAAAAGCTTCCTCCGCCTTTCTGGTGACCACCTCCGGTATTACTGTATCGTTGTTCCATCCCTGCATGATCTTATCCATTTCACTCATTTGCTTTTCCTCCATGATATTCCTCCGCAAGGCGGTCCCTGCCTCTTTTTAGTCTCGTCCTTACAGTTGCCTCCGGCATACCCAGAATCTGTGCAATCTCCCCTGTCCGAAAGCCTTCCAGATAGTACAGAATCAATACCATGCGATATTTTTCGTCCAATCTCCAGAGCAGATCCTGCCATTCCGTCTGCTCGTAGTTCTCTGAATATGCTGCCGCTTCGGGAAGTATATCCATGCTGGACTCCAATCCATGTTTTCTGATTTGTTCATAACAGTTATTGATCAGAATCCGCATCATCCACGCACGCCAGGCACGCTCATCCCTCAACTGGTCAAGTTTCTGCCAGCAGGTAAGGAGCGTGTCCTGCACAGCGTCCGCAATGTCCTCATCAGATTGCAGGATTTGTCTGGCAGTTTTATACATGGAATTCATCTGGGAACGCATCAGCTCCGTAAAGGCATCCGGATCCCGGCTTTTTGCCCTTCGTATTAATTCAACATCCAACTCAAAATACTCCTTTCAGAGATATACGGTTCATTCCGGAACAACCTTAAGAGGTCCTTCTCTTTTTGGATCTCTATTATATAGACGATGATAGAAGGAAAAATGTTTCACCTTGCAAAAAAATCCAGGGGGAGCCTAAAGAAACACAACCTTGTTAAGTATTACGGTAATATGACATAGAAAACCCGATCAGATATCTGATCGGGTTGCGAATGCCTGTGTATATTACAGTCTTGCTATATACTTGGATTGTTCGGCAATAGGGATCTTGAGAAGATCCATGGCCTGCTGTGCAGTATATTTCAAAGTTTCCATAATGCTTTTAATGCTGTCAAGTCTACTTTGATCAATTCCTCTCTGAAAAGATTCTTCACGCAATTCTTCCATTGCTTTGCACATAAGTTCAACTCCTTTCGGATCAGTTTTGAGATATCTGGCTTTTTCAGCCAAAAGCGGTGTCTTCATATCGTCAGGATCAGAACAAAGGAAATCATGCATCAGGATTCCCAAAGGATCTTCTCCTGAATAGCTTGCATTTACATAGAGGATATGCTGCCTGTCGTCAAAAGCATAGCCGGTGGCAGCATTGATACGATCGATAGGATACAATGCCTTG
>CADCMM010000086.1 GCA_902802515.1 uncultured Lachnospiraceae bacterium | reverse complement strand
TTTTTGAATCGGATACATGTCCCGGCAGCAGCAGGTGCCGCACGATGACACCCCGCTTTATCAAACCTCTCTCGTCAAATTCCGCGCTCCCGGTCTGACGCACCATCTCCTTCAAAGCTGTTTTCGCCGTATCAGGGTAGTCTTCCGCGTTGGAATATTGCTTTGACAGTTCACAGTCCATATATTTAAAGTCCGGCAGATAGACATCAATCAGACCCTCTAACCATTTTAAACTTTCCCGCTTTTCATAGCCGCTGCTGTTGTATACAACAGGAATTTCCAGCCCCTTTGTCTTTGCACTCCCCAGGGCTGCGGCCGTCTGCGGCAGATAATGTCCTGCCGTCACCAGATTAATATTATTGGCTCCCTTCTCTTGTAATCGCAGAAAAATGTCCGCCAATCGTTCTACGGAAATTTCTTTTCCCCGCTTTCCTCCCGAAATCTCCCGGTTCTGGCAGAATTTACATCCCAGGGAACAGCCGGAGAAAAACACAGTGCCGGAGCCTTCCTCACCGGAGATACAGGGTTCTTCCCACATATGCAGCGCCGCTCTGGCTACCAGAAGCTGCGCTCCCACCCGGCAGTATCCCCTCTGCCCGCCAAGCCGGTCGACTCCGCAGTTTCTGGGACAGAGACGGCATTCCCGCATCAGGGCGTCAATTTTATCCATTTCTTCTCTCACACTCACTGGCTTCTCTTTTCTCTACATTTCTCTTCAATAATTTGTCCCACGTCTTTTATCGTTCCTTTTCTTTTCTCTCCGGAAGCTGTGCCAGAATGATCGCCGCAAACATTACCAGGCAGCCAAACAACTCCCGAACGCTCAGCTTCTGGTGCAGGATCGCCCAACCTGCCAGAACAGAAATCACGGATTCCAGGCTCAGGATCAGGGATGCTATGGTAGGATCCATATCCTTTTGCCCGATGATCTGAAACGTATATGCTACCCCGCAGGACATAACCCCTGCATACAGTAAGGGCAGCCAGGCGGAAAGTATAGCGTCCAATCTTGGCTCTTCAAAGATCAGCATAAGTACGGCGGAGATCAGTCCTGCTGCCAGGAACTGGATACAGGACATTTTTACTCCATCTGCCATGGAGGAAAAATGATCAATGGTCAGGATATGAAACGCAAAGACCAGCGCGCACAACAGTACATAGGCGTCTCCCCGTCCGATGGAAAACTCCTCGGTCATACAGAGCAGATACAGCCCGATCACCGCCAGCACCACACTGATACATACCTTTATGCCGACCCGCTTCTTCAGAAAGATCCCCAGCAGCGGCACCAGAACAATGTACATGGCCGTGATGAAACCGGCCTTCCCGACCGTGGTGTATTTGATGCCGATCTGCTGCAGGTTGCTGGCAACCCCAAGACAGACGCCGCAGCAGATCCCGCCCAGGATCAATGTTTTCTTGTCGGTTTTGTCTGCTGATTTTTCCGCAGCAGTTCCCTTCGCCGTCCTTTTATCAAAGAAGAAAATGACCGGAAGCAGTACCAAACCTCCGATCACGCTTCGGATCGCGTTGAAGGTAAACGGCCCCACATACTCCATTCCCACACTCTGCGCCACAAAGGCAATTCCCCAGATCACCGCTGCCAAAAGCAGCAGCAGCGGGCTTTTCACATTTGTTTTTCTCATACTTTCACTTCTCCAGCTAACACCTTTTTGTAATCCTCATAATTCTTTTTCAGCAGTTCCGGTGTATTCAGTTCGTAGGGACATTTGCTCATGCATTTTTTACATTCCAGACAGCCCTCGATCTTCTTCATCTCCGCCTGCATGCCTTCCGTCAGCCATGCTTTGGACGGCGCGCGGCGCAGCATTAACGACATTCTGGCGCACTGATTGATCATGATCCCTGCCGGACATGGCATACAGTAACCGCAGCCGCGGCAAAATTCTCCGGTAAGTTCCTGTCTCTCTTTCTCAATAAAAGCGGAGATCTCCGGGGTCATCTCCGGCGTCTGCTCCATGTATCCAAGCCATTCCTCCAGCTCGCTTTCTTTCTGGATCCCCCAGATAGGAAGCGCGTTGTCAAACTGCATCATAAAAGCCATGGCCGCCTCAGAGCGGTTGATCAATCCTCCCGCCAGAGCTTTCATGGCAATAAAGCCCATGTCCGCCTCTTTGCAGCTTTTCACCAGTTCCTGCTCTTTATCGGAAGAAAGGTAGCTGAAAGGATACTGCAGTGTTTCATACAGGCCGGATCTCACGATCTCCTCCGCAATATACAACTTGTGGGTCGTGATACCGATATGGCGTATTTTTCCCTGTGCTTTCGCTTCTATCATACATTCATACATGCCTGTTCCATCCCCGGGAGCATAGCACTGATCCACACAGTGGAACTGATACAGATCCAGATAGTCCGTGCGCAGGTTTTTCAATGTGGTTTCCAGGTCCCTCCAAAAGCCCTCCGGCGTCTTTGCCGCAGTCTTTGAAGCAATATATAATTTTTCCCTCATTCCGTTAAAAGCCTCGCCCAGCTTCTCCTCACTGTCGCTGTAAGCTCTTGCCGTATCAAAAAAGCGCATGCCGCCATCGTAGGCGCGGCGGAGGATCGCCGCTGCTGTTTCCATGTTAACTCTCTGAACAGGCAGCGCGCCAAATGCATTCTGCGGCACAGTAATCCCTGTTTTTCCCAATGTGATCTGTCGCATGTTAAAGCCTCCCTCGTAGGTGAATTCTCGTTTCACAGGCATGCCGCTAGCTTGATGAGGTCGGGCTTTCCCTGTCCCTTATGCCTGTGAAACTATGGTGTCAAATTGTGAGTTGTACAGGTCTGCGTAGAAACCGCCTTTGGCCAGCAGTTCCTCATGTCTTCCCTGCTCCACGATATCGCCGTCTCTCATCACCAGTATCAGATCCGCGTCCCGAATCGTGGACAGACGGTGAGCGATAATGAAGCTGGTCCTCCCCCTCATCAGATTATCCATGGCTTTCTGGATCCTGGTCTCTGTTCTGGTATCCACAGAGGATGTCGCCTCATCCAATATCAACACTTTATTATCCGCCAGAATTGCGCGGGCTATGGTCAGGAGCTGCTTTTGTCCCTGGGATACGTTGTCGGCGTCCTCATTCAACTCCATCTGATAGCCGCCCGGAAGTACCCGGATAAACCGGTCCGCGTGGGCCGCCTTTGCCGCCGCGATCACTTCCTCATCGGCAGCATCCAGACGGCCGTACCGGATGTTCTCCATGATGGTCCCGTTAAACAGCCAGGTATCCTGCAAAACCATGCCAAAGGCATCTCTCAGATCTCTTCGATTATAATCCCGTATATCGTGTCCGTCCAGCCGGATCTCTCCGCTGTTTACATCATAGAATCGCATCAGCAATTTTACCATGGTGGTCTTGCCCGCACCTGTCGGTCCGACAATGGCGATCTTCTGACCCGGTTTTACCTTGGCGCTGAAGTCATGGATGATCACTTTCTCCGGATCATATCCGAAGGACACATGGGAAAATGCTACCTCTCCCCGCAGCGTTTCCTTATCCAAGGCTGCTGCATGCTCTACATTCTGGCTTTCTTCTTCCTCTTCAAGGAATTCAAACACGCGCTCTCCCGCCGCCGCCATGGACTGTACCTGATTGATCACCTGGGCGATCTGCATGATGGGCTGAGTAAAGTTTTTCACATACTGGATGAATGCCTGAATGTCTCCGATCGTGATCACACTGCGCGCCGCCAGCAGACCACCCACCAGCGCTACTGACGCATAACCCAGATTTCCCACAAACATCATGATGGGGTGCATCATTCCAGAAAGGAACTGGGACTTCCATGCAGAATCATATAATACATCGTTGAGCCTGTCAAACTCCTCTACAATTTCTTCTTCTTTATTAAATACTTTTATGATATTCTGACCGCCAAAGGTCTCTTCTACCTGGCCATTGATATGGCCCAGATATTCCTGCTGACTGCGGAAATACTTCTGGGAACGCTTTACCACCACCGCGATCAGCGCGGCAGAAACCGGCAGGATCACCAGCGCGATCACCGTCATCAGCGGCGAGATGCTCAGCATCATCACCAGCACACCGATCAGCGTGGCAATGGAAGTGATGATCGTGGTGATACTCTGGTTCAAGCCCTGACCCAAAGTATCCACGTCGTTCGTTACTCTGGAGATCACCTCGCCGTAAGTCCTGCTCTCAAAGTACTTCATGGGCATGCGGTTTATCTTCTCACTGATCTGTTTTCGCAGACTGTAACACACTTTCTGGGTCACACCGGTCATGATCCAGCCCTGGCAGAAGCTGAGGATCGCGCTGAGTACATAAATGCCCACAACGACCAACAGTATCTTGCCGATATAAGCAAAATCAATTCCGCCGGTGCCATAGACCTTTGCCATCAGCCCCTGCGCTAACGCAGTGGTGGCTTTTCCAAGGATCTTTGGCCCGATCACGCTAAATACCGTAGAACTGGCGGCAAAGATCATAACGAAAAATACGGCAATCTTATACTGGGCAATGCAGTGGATTATTTTCCGCATGGATCCTTTAAAATCCTTGGACTTTTCCACTGCGCCCATTCCCCCCGGACCTCCGGGACCGGGGCGGCGCCTGGGCATCTTTACTCTTCCTTCACTGCTCATCTTTTCCGCCCTCCTTTCCGATATTTTCCCGCCCGTTCTCTGCTTGCTTATTCTTTGCGCTTTCCGTTACGGGAATCTCCTCCAATCCCAGTTCTTTCGCGGACATCTGAGATCTGGCTATCTGCTCATAAACCTCGCAGTCTTTCAGCAACTCTTCATGGGTGCCTTTTCCCACGATCTTTCCTTCATCCAGAACTAAAATCTGATCCGCATGCAGAACCGTGCTGATCCGCTGAGCCACAATGATCACCGCGGCATCCTTCATATTCGCATCCAACGCCCGGCGCAGCGCAGCGTCGGTCTTCAGATCCAATGCGGAAAAGCTGTCGTCAAACACATATACTTTTGCGTCCTTCGCCAGCGCGCGGGCAATGGCAAGACGCTGCTTTTGCCCGCCGGAGACATTGGAACCGCCCTGGGCAATGGCGCTCTGATATTTTTCCTCTTTTGCTTCGATAAAATCTTCCGCCTGGGCAATCTTTGCCGCCCGCTGCAGTTCCACCTCACTGGCGTCACTCTTTCCAAAGCGAAGATTACTGGCGATCGTACCCGAGAACAGCACAGCCTTCTGGGGTACAAATCCGATCTCGTCCCTCAGATCTTTCAGCGAACGCTCCCGGATATCCACACCGTCTAACGTGATGCTTCCCCCGGTCACATCATACAGTCTCGGAATTAGATTTACCAACGTAGATTTTCCGGAACCGGTACTTCCGATAATAGCTGTAGTCTTACCCGGCTTAGCCGTAAAGGAGATGTCCTCCAGCGCATTGGCCTCTCCTCCCGGATATTTGAAATCCACATGGGAAAAACTGAGGGTTCCATCTTCTCTCACTGCTTTCTGCGGCTGCCCCGGGTCTTCAATGGATGCGGGAGTCGTCAGCACTTCGTCAATACGCTCTGCGGCCACTGCTGCTCTGGGCAGAATAATGGACATCACTGTAATCATCAGGAACGACATGACGATCTGCAGCGCGTAAGTCAGAAACGCGGTCATTGCTCCCACCTGCATCACGCCCTGATCAATGCGGTGAGCAGATACCCATACGATAGTCACACTCACAATATACATCAGCAACATCATTCCGGGCATCATAAAGGTCATGACCCGGTTCGTAAAGAGCATGGTCTTTGTCAGATTCTTATTTGCCTCGTCAAACCGCTTCTCCTCGTAGTCCTCTCTGCCAAATGCACGGATGACAGAAAGACCGGTGAGGATCTCTCTGGATACCAGATTGACCCGGTCTACCATTTTCTGCATCAGCTTGAATTTCGGGCGGGCAATGGCCATCAGGATCATCACATAACTCATCGCCACAAGTACCGCCAGAGCTATCACCCAGGTCATATTGGCGCCGGTCTGC
>CADCMM010000085.1 GCA_902802515.1 uncultured Lachnospiraceae bacterium | reverse complement strand
GGATGATATCGCGGTTTGGCTGTTAAAGACCTTCATGCATAAGCTGAGAAAGTGCCATACTTATCGCGATTCCGAACCGTCCACTTCCATTCTGACCATCACTTCCAATGTGGTGTATGGAAAAGCTACCGGAACGCTGCCGGATGGCAGAAAAGCCGGAGAACCGCTGTCTCCTGGAGCTAATCCCAGTTATGGAGCAGAAAAGAACGGTCTCCTTGCATCGCTGAATTCCGTTGCGAAGCTGCCGTATGAACTGGCACTGGATGGAATTTCAAATACTCAGACCATCAGTCCGGATGCCCTTGGCCATAACGACGAGGAGAGGGTGAGCAATCTGGTCCGTGTCATGGATGGATACTTTGAGCAGGGTGCGCACCATCTGAATGTAAATGTGTTTGGCACGGAAAAGCTGATCGACGCCATGAACCATCCGGAGAAACCGGAGTATGCAAACTTTACGATCCGCGTATCCGGTTATGCGGTGAAGTTTATCGATCTGACCAGAGAACAGCAGCTGGATGTAATCGCCAGAACCTGCCACGACCACATGTAATATGGGAAACACCGGTTTTATTCATTCAACAGAGAGTTTTGGCTCGGTGGATGGTCCCGGGGTAAGGTTCGTGATCTTCTTGTCCGGATGTCATATGCGCTGTCAGTATTGCCATAATCCGGATACCTGGGAAATGAGGTCGGGAATGTCTTACTCCTCGGATGAACTGATTTCCAGGGCGCTTCGTTATCGGAGCTACTGGGGAGAAGAAGGCGGCATTACTGTGAGCGGGGGCGAGCCCCTGCTCCAGATTGATTTCGTCCTGGAATTGTTTCAGAAAGCCAAAGAGAAGGGAATCCATACGGTTTTGGATACCAGCGGGAATCCTTTTACAAGACAAGCCCCGTTTTTTGACCGGTTTCAGATGTTGATGAGAGTTACCGACCTGGTGATGCTGGATATCAAGGAAATTGACGAGAAGCGGCATAAGAAACTTACCGGGCATACAAATAGCAATATTCTGGACATGGCCAGATACCTGTCAGAAATCGGCAAGCCTGTGTGGATACGTCATGTGCTGGTGCCGGAGAAGACCGATTTTGATGAAGACCTGGATCGGCTCCATGCTTTTTTATCAGAACTTGGGAATGTCGCGAGGGTCGAAGTGCTGCCGTATCATACGCTGGGAACATTCAAGTATCAAAAACTTGGACTTCACTATCCGTTGGAGGGAATTGCGCCTCCAACGAAAGAACGGATAGAAAACGCAAAAAAAAGACTTGGCGCAGACCTGTTTTAATGGTTGACTTTTGCGATCAGCTTTGGTATGATATTGAAGGTTAGAAAGAACTAACCATTGCGTGAATAAATCAGGAAAACTCCTCAGAAGAACGGAAAGCACGGGAAACTTTTTGTTTCTTCACCGAAAGCAGGCGTGCTTTCGGGAGGGGACTCTCCTGAGACTTGAGAAAGGGGAAGTTCAAGATGAATTTTTTAGAGATTGAAAAGGTCGTTGGAAGAGAAATCATGGATTCCAGAGGCAATCCTACTGTGGAAGCGGAAGTAACCCTGGCAGACGGCACGGTAGGAAGGGGAGCTGCTCCCAGCGGAGCATCCACCGGTGAATTTGAGGCGCTGGAGTTACGTGATGGTGATAAAGGGAGATATCTGGGAAAAGGTGTGACCAAGGCAGTGGAAAATATTAACACAGCCATTAGTCAGGCAATCGTAGGTCTGGATGCCTCCGATATCTACGCAGTAGATAAGGCAATGATCGAGGCGGATGGTACAAAAGATAAGTCCAATCTGGGAGCAAATGCGATCCTTGCAGTCTCCATTGCCACAGCCAGAGCAGCTTCTATCGCTCTGGAGATGCCGCTTTACCGATTCCTTGGAGGTATTTCCGGCAATCGTCTGCCGGTGCCCATGATGAATATTCTTAATGGCGGCGCTCATGCAGCTAACACCGTGGATGTTCAGGAATTTATGATCATGCCGGTAGGAGCGCCGAGTTTTAAAGAGGCTCTTCGCTGGTGCGCGGAAGTGTTCCACGCATTGGCAGCGCTTTTAAAAGCGGAGGGATTGGCTACTTCCGTGGGCGATGAGGGCGGATTTGCGCCGAACCTTGCCAGCGATGAGGAGGCCATCGAATACATTCTGAAGGCTATCGAGAAAGCCGGTTATGTGCCGGGAAAAGATTTCATGTTGGCCATGGATGCCGCTTCCAGTGAGTGGAAAGGAGAGAAGAAAGGCGAGTACATTCTGCCAAAGGCAGGTACGAAGTTTACTTCTGAGACATTGATTGAACACTGGAAAAAACTGGTAGATAAATATCCGATCATTTCCATTGAGGATGCGCTGGATGAGGAAGACTGGGAAGGCTGGCAGCTTCTGACAAAGGAACTGGGCGGAAAGGTACAGCTGGTGGGGGACGATCTGTTCGTTACGAACACGGAACGTCTGAAAAAAGGAATAGAGCTTGGCTGCGGAAATTCCATTCTGATCAAGCTGAATCAGATCGGTTCCGTATCTGAGACTCTGGAAGCCATTAAGATGGCGCATAAAGCAGGCTATACCGCCATTTCGTCCCACCGTTCCGGAGAGACGGAAGATACCACTATCGCAGATCTGGCTGTGGCACTGAATACCTGCCAGATCAAGACCGGAGCGCCGAGCCGTACGGAGCGCGTGGCGAAGTACAATCAGCTTTTGCGTATTGAGGAAGAGCTGGGCGCCAGCGCAGTATATCCTGGAACCGGAGCATTTAATGTAAAGAGATAACAGGCAGCGAAAGCCAGAGTCTGGATAGGGAAGGGACCGTTGAAAAATTTTGACTCGTCATATATTTTTCAGCGGTCCCTATCTATACGCCAGAGACTTTCGGATAATGAATTTTGGTTTGACTATTTCTTTAGGGTATTGTATTATACCTGATAACAGTATTTACTTTTCTGTGGAAGGAGGAAGCAGCCATGCGTTCAAAATCTCAAAGAAACGTTGCCATCCTTTTGGGTATTGTGATACTTCTTGCCCTGCTGCTTTCTGCCTTCTGTATTGTTGCAGAAATTGATCATGACTGCACAGGTGAGAACTGTCCAATCTGTGCCTGCATTCAGCAGTGCGAGAATAACATTCGGCAAATGGGAGACGGAACGGTCGCTATGATAGCTGCCGTATTACTTATTGCAGTCTTTCTTCTGCCGTCGTTATTGATTGTCACAAATCTTTCTCAAGCTACGCTTGTCACACAAAAAGTTCGCCTGAATAATTGAAGACTTCCGGCAGGGGTGTACTATGCTCATTTTGGGTTCATAGGCGCCCTTGTTTTGTTGCTTGCAATTTAGGAAAACATACGGAGGTTTTATCATGAAAAAAAATATTTCTTATATTATTGCCGCCATGTTAATGGCGGGCAGTCTTTTTGCGTACAGTTCTGAATATACAGCGGCCGAGAAGAGCGCGGATTCGCTTCAAATTGTCACTACGATCTTTCCCGAATATGACTGGGTAAAACAAATCCTCGGAGACAACCCGGCAGACGCGCAGGTAACCATGCTTTTAGATAACGGTGTGGATCTTCACAGCTACCAGCCGACTGCTGAGGATATATTGAAAATATCTACCTGCGATCTGTTTATCTATGTTGGAGGGGAATCCGATGAATGGGTGGAAGACGCTCTGCAGGAAGCGACAAACAAGGATATGGTTGTTATCAACCTTCTGGATGTACTTGGAGATAAGGTGAAAGAAGAGGAACTTGTGGAAGGTATGGAGGGAGAAGAGGAAGACGAAGAGGGGGATGACGAAGAGCCGGAGTATGATGAGCATGTTTGGCTTTCCCTGAGAAATGCATCCATTCTCTGTGAGAGGATAGCGGATGCTCTTACGTCGGTTGATGCCAAGCATGGGGATGTCTATGAAAGTAATGTGACTGCCTACAAAGATAAACTGAGTGCCTTGGACACAAAATATGAGAATGCGGTTTCTAACGGCTCCGTTAACACTCTGCTTTTTGGCGACCGGTTTCCATTCCGCTATCTGGTGGATGATTATGGCCTTGATTATTTTGCCGCATTTGTGGGATGCTCCGCTGAAACAGAGGCAAGCTTTGAGACAATTATTTTCCTTGCGCAAAAAGTTAACGAACTTTCGCTGCCTTGTATTATGACAATAGAAGGAACGGATCACAAGATTGCAGAAACGATTGTTCAGAACACAGAGACGAAGGATCAGAAGATATTAACAATGGATTCTATGCAATCCACAACAGCGCGGGATGTACAAAATGGCACCACATATCTTTCATTGATGGAGAGCAACCTTGAGGTGTTGAAAGAAGCGCTGCAGTAGGAGGAGATATCATGGCTTTACTCACCATTCAGGATCTGTCCCTTGGATATGATTCCCATAAGATAGTAAAAGATTTGAATTTTTCAGTGAATGCCGGAGACTATCTGTGCATTGTTGGGGAAAATGGCTCCGGTAAGACAACGCTTATGAAGAGCCTACTTCATCTTCAGGATCCGATCAGCGGTCAGATTCTGGCGGGTGATGGACTAAAAGCAAACGAGATTGGATATCTTCCGCAGCAGACGGTGGTTCAAAAAGATTTTCCGGCATCCGTGAGAGAGATTGTTCTCTCCGGATGCCAGGGACGCTGCGGCTTGCGTCCTTTTTACAACAAAGAAGAAAAGCAGCTGGCAGCAGAAAATATGCGGCGCATGGGTGTTATGGAGTTTGCGAACCGATGCTATCGGGAACTTTCCGGCGGCCAGCAGCAGAGGGTACTGTTGGCCAGGGCACTCTGCGCCACAAGAAAACTATTGTTGCTGGATGAGCCGGTATCTGGTCTTGATCCAAAAGTCACGATAGATATGTACCATCTTATAAAAGATTTAAATTCCGAAGGAATCACTATCATTATGATTTCCCACGATATAGCCACAGCGGTCCGCTATGCAAGCCATATTTTGCATATTGGATCAACCACATTCTTCGGCACCACGCAAGAGTATAGGAAAAGCGATGTGGGAAACTTCTTTATAGCGCAGGAAGGCGGTGATGGAAATGCTTGCTAAACTCGGAATGTATCTGCAGTACCCCTTTGTGAGATATGCGCTGATGGTTGGGGTATTGATAGCGCTCTGTTCTTCTCTGCTGGGTGTCACTTTAGTGCTGAAACGTTTTTCATTTATTGGGGACGGATTGTCTCATGTGGCGTTCGGCGCAATGGCTATCGCAAGTGTCCTGAATCTGACGAACGAAATGCTGCTGGTGCTTCCGGTTACAGCCATCAGCGCAATATTGCTTCTGCGCTCCGGCCAGAACGCAAAAATCAAAGGGGATGCTGCCATTGCCATGATCTCCGTCGGTACGCTGGCATTTGGATATCTCATCATGAATATTTTTTCCACATCATCGAATTTATCCGGCGATGTGTGCAGTACGTTGTTTGGTTCTACTTCCATACTGACATTGACACCCCGGGAAGTATGGCTTTGTGCTGTCTTGTCGATAATGGTAGTAGTATTGTTTGTGTTGTTTTACAACAAGATTTTTGCTGTTACATTTGATGAGGATTTTTCGAAGGCGGTGGGAACGAAAGCGGAGAGCTACAATTTGCTGATCGCAATTATAATTGCAGTGATCATTGTCCTTGCAATGAATCTTGTGGGGTCGCTGCTCATATCGGCACTTGTTATTTTTCCGGCATTATCAGCCATGCGCTTGTTTCGGAGCTTTAAAGGGGTTACAGTATGCTCGGCTTTGCTCTCGGTAGTATGTGCTTTTTCGGGAATTATCATATCCATACTGGCCGGAACGCCAGTGGGCTCTACTATCGTGGCCGTAGACGTTTTGGCTTTCGCAATCTGCTGTTTGGCGGGACGGATTACAGGAGGTGCTTAGAGATGACTATTCGGAAAATTTTTTGTATATACGTATGCATGCTTTTGGCTGGAATGATGGCCGGATGCGGGAAAAATTCTGCAGCAGATAGCTCCGCAGCAGATAGTTCCGCAGCAGATAGTTCTGCAGTAGATGGCTCCGCAGCTGGCGGTATTGATATTGACCTGACAGCTTTGTCCAGCACAATGGTTTATTCCGAAGTATACAACATGATGTATGCACCGGCAATGTCATTGACTTAAGGCGGAATATCATGAGGGAATGAGAAAAAGCCTGAAAATCCAGTTGAACTTAAGAATCGGGGCGAATGAAAAAGTGGAATCA
>CADCMM010000084.1 GCA_902802515.1 uncultured Lachnospiraceae bacterium | reverse complement strand
AAATGTGAAACCGGTCTCCTGACTGCCTGTGGCCACAGCTGCCTGTCCATTGTTGTAACCTTCGACAGCGTTCTCTGTCACCGTGTAGGTAATAGCTTTGCCGACGCGGTATGCCGGCAGGTCTGTCCACTGTGCTGTCCAGCTGTTCTCCGCGTTCAGCGTCACGCTCTCTTCCTGCGTCTTAGCCGTTTCGCTCTCCGTCTGACTCCACAGCGTTACCGTCAATTCCTCCGGCCGCAGCCCGTCCTGGTTGTTTGCGTCATCCCAGACTTTCGTCACAGTGACAGAAGTCCTGGATCGACACTGATTTGTGATTTCAAACTCATAATGGCCTTCATCCTTGCTCTTTCCGGTAATTTCCGTGGTGTATTCTTTCACGGTATCCTCTTCTACACTGTAGACGATCTCAACCTGTTCGTCCCCTTCTGTCCTGTATTTGGGAAGATTTATCCACTGGTAAGTCCAGTCATTTCCTTCTTTCAACTGGATGACGCCGTCAATGATATCTCCATCCACGTTTTTCTGCGCGTTAGCATCTGTGCCATCCGGAACCGGATTTCCATCCGCGTACAGGTGAACCGTCACCGAGGAGGGACGTAAGCCGCCTAAGTTCTCTTCATCATCCCAGGTCTTTGTAACCTTCACGTTCAGCACAGGCGGATCAACCATGGTGACTGTCTGGGTATCAATGGTATTCTCGACCGTGATCTTAACATTCTTCGCTTTGGCGTATCCCTTTGGAGCAACTGTCTCTACAATGACGTAGGTCTTGCCCACAGCCAGCTTTCCACTCAGCGTATAAGAGCTGTTTCCGGTGGTCCAGGAAGCCACAGGCGTCGCGCCTTCTTTTGGATTTCCATAATCAGACTCAGGATCATCTATATCATCTTCGAGGTAAGCCGCCAATACTGCGCCGACTACTGCATTGTTCTGCGGATCAACTTTTTCCACCTGAATAACGGTAGGAGCGTCCTGCATCTCTATATAGCCTACCTCAGCTTCATCGACAGTAATTGTTCCTTCACTGTCCACGGTAAAATTTCTTCTTAATTTGAGCTAACCCGCCCATTTTATAAAGCAAATTATACAACCCCTAAGACTAATTGTAAATATTAACTAAAAATTAAAGAAAAATAAGACAAACAGATTCTGTTTTGCCGAATCTTTTGTCTTATTTTATCTGTTTTTACTTACTCTTTTCCATTAAAGCAGTAGGTACACAGCTTGCAGGGAGAGATACCAATGGAAGCCTCCAGGTCATCCAGCCGGTGATACCGAAGCGTAGTGAAATTCTGTTCCTTCCGGATGGCCTCCAGCATCTCTTCGTATCGTTTGCTGCAGGGATCCGCATAATCGCTCAGGATCTCCTGAGAAACATTATCTCCATCACGTTCCCGGATGATCCTTCTGGTGATCAGATCCATCTCTGACTTAGAGCGAGAGAAATTCAGATATTTACATCCGTATAAAAGCGGCGGACAGGCAGGACGCACATGAACCTCCTTCGCCCCGCTTTGATATAAGAATTCCGTGGTCTCCCGAAGCTGAGTACCCCGCACAATGGAATCATCGATGAGCAGAAGCTTCTTTTCTTTAATCAATGCCTTTACCGGGATCAGTTTCATCCTGGCGATCAGATTTCGCTGGCTCTGATGGGTTGGCATAAAAGAACGGGGCCAGGTGGGTGTGTACTTGATAAAGGGTCTGGAAAAAGGAATATTGGATTCGTTTGCGTAACCGATGGCGTGAGCCGTACCGGAATCCGGTACGCCGGCCACCAGATCCGGCATCACATTCCCTCTGTCCCTTTTTGCAAGCATACTGCCGCATTTATAGCGCATTTCTTCCACATTGATTCCTTCATAAGAGGATGTGGGATACCCATAATAAACCCAAAGAAATGAACAGATCCGCATCTCCTCCCCAGGTTCGCTCACCGTTTTTACTTCGTCCGGCGTAATATATACGATCTCTGCAGGTCCCAGTTCTTTATAATCTTCATAGCCAAGATTAACATAGGCGAAGCTTTCAAACGAAACGCAAAAAGCACCCTCCTTTTTCCCGATGACCACCGGAGTCCTGCCCAGACGGTCTCTGGCCGCATAGATCCCCTCCTTGGTCATCACCAGCAGCGTCATGGAGCCGTCCACAACTTCCTGTACATACCGGATACCTTCCACAATACTGTCTTTTTTGCAGATCAGCGCCGCTGTCAGTTCCGTAGCATTAACCTGTCCGTTGCTCATTTCCTGAAAATGGGTGCGTCCATTTTCGTATACATATTCCAGAAGTTTTGGCATATTGTTGATTTTTCCCACCGTAGCAATGGCAAAGCTGCCCAGATGTGATTGTACCAGCAGGGGCTGCGGTTCATAATCAGATATACAGCCGATGCCCAGATTTCCTTCCATCTCCTCCACATCCTGTTCAAATTTCGTACGAAACGGCGAATTCTCGATGTTGTGAATGGCGCGCTGAAACCCCCGCTCTGTGCATACCGCCATACCCCCTCTTCTGGTTCCCAGATGAGAGTGATAATCTATTCCGTAAAATAATTCCAATGTACAGCTTTGTTTCGATGCTACTCCAAAAAATCCACCCATGTGTCTTTCTTCCTTTCTCTTCAGCTCTTGATCTTACCTGTCACTTTATGGTTTTTATTCTAAACAACATGCTCCATCAAAGGGCCTTCCACTTTCTTTCGCACTACTTCTACCAGATTCAGTTTTGTCATATCCACCACATTTGCCTGAAGCGGATCCAGAAGCAGCCGGGCTCTCAGTTCCCCCAGAACCTCATTTTTTGCTTCCTCTGTTTCCATATTAATAAAATCTATGATAATGATACCGGAAAGATTGCGGAGCCGCATCTGTCTTGCGGTCTCCCTGGCGGCCTCCAGGTTCACTTTCAGGATGGTCTCCTCCTTCTTCTTCCCGGCTTCATATTTTCCGCTGTTCACATCTACCACTGTTAAGGCTTCGGTGGGCTGTATTACCAGATAGCCCCCCGATCTGAGCCATACCCGCTGCGAGAGAGCTTCGGAGAGCTCCCTCTCCAGGGAATAGAGTTTGTGCATGGGGAGCAATGGATCATGATAATGCACCAGAATAGGAAGCAGTTCCGGCAGGTACTCCTGCAGATACTGTCTTGCCTGAAGATAGAGCTGCTCATCCTCTATCATGATAGACTGGGTATCCCGCATCCGAAGTCCGTTGAAGCGCCTGAGCCACCCCGGGGGCATCTGATGCAGACAGGAATAGCAGGTGCGATACGGCGCCTTCCCCCGGATATCTGCCAATTGCCGGGACAGCTTTCTTAGTTCTTCCAGAATAGTCTCCTCTGAAGCGCAGGCTGCGTTGGTCCGGATCACAATACCAGCTGCTTCCTCCAGGCGGATGGATCCGGAATGACTATCTGCCGAAAGATCCTTCCGATAAGATTCTGCTATCCGCCTTAACTTCTCTCTCTGGCCCTCTTCCAGCTTTTTTGATATGCCAATCCCGATGTGTTTTCCATCCAGTATCACATATCTTCCCTGTAAAGACAATCTGGTGGTTACAGAAGGTCCTTTTGTTTTCATCGCCTCTCTGGATACCTGAACCACCAGTTCATCCCCCTGCTGCAGATCCTTTGACGGCCCTTTCTTCGTATAGATCGGATCCCGAAGATCCTCCAGCGGAAGATAGCAGGGCACTCCCGGAGAGATTTCCACGAAAGCCGCCTGGATATTTTTCACTACCTTCTGGACTCTGCCGATATAGATATTTCCCAGCAAATTCCGGTCCTCCATTTCATCCGCGTGGATCTCCACCGCATGACCATTTTCTGCCAGAAGATAGGACAAGATCCTGTTCTTCATTTTTGCGATACAATACTTCATACGACCCTCTGTCCCAGTTCATTTAGGGATACAAACCGGTGATTCCCGTCTTTTCCAAGATCAGCGTACACCTCGCAGCGGTTCACTTCCAGCGCGAATGGCAAAAGTTCCCATCCCTTCCACCGCATATACGCCTCTATCACCAGCTCCGGTTTCAGATTAGCCGCGCTTCCAGTAGCCAGCCTCATGGAGATCACGCCGGCATGAACGCCCATCTGATAGATCATAGGACGAATATCAATTTCGCTTTCTCCCTTTTTCGTCTCTTTCATTACTGGGATAGATTTTCTTACGAAAAAACCGGAGATATCCGACTGCCAATCCCCTTTGGGGGCACAGCCTTTTCGGAATGTTACCGTGTAATCTGCTGCCGCCACCAGAGACATGGCTTTTCCGGATTTTCCTTCTTCAACCTGGCGAAAGTCCAGGATTTCCATCCCCTCCACCATAACACCATTTAATCGTCTGACAGCCTCTTCGGTAGAGACAGGAGTGTTTAGTTCAATATCCACATATTCCCCGTCACTGGTCAGTCCAACTCCAAGAGGAGCCGCGAAAGACATGATCATATGCGGGCTCATGCCCTCGGAGAACTTTACCTCTATTTCTGCTCTGCGCAGCGCCTTCTGGAAATAGCGCATCACATCCAGGTGTCCGATGAACTTCATTACGCCGTGCTTGGCAAACTTAATTCTTACTTTCAACACAGACACCTCCTTTGTATCTGGCTGCTCCGCAGCCGGAACAGCCTGCACGGCAGTTTGCCGTCACCTGCTCTTCGTGCGCCCGCTTCCACTCTCGCAGCAAAAACCTTTTCGCCACGCCAATGTCAATAAAGTCCCATGGAAAGATTTCATCTTCCGGCCGTTCCCGCAGCGTGTAAAAAGCCAGATCCGTATCTGTCGCTTTAAAAGCCTCCAACCACCGGTTATAATCCCAGAATTCTGTCCACGCGTCAAACAGGGCTCCCCTGCGGTAAGCTTCCAGGATGACTTTCGATGCTTTTCTGTCTCCCCTGGCCAGAAAGCCTTCCAGCACTGTTACATCCGCCTCATGCCAGTTGTACTTGATGCTCTTCTGGTTCAGCATCTCTTTCATCTCATGATTGGCGGTTCTGGCAAATCCCAGGTAATCACCCGGTTCATACATGGAAGCCCACTGGAAAGGTGTAAAGGGCTTTGGCACAAAAAACGAAGTGCTTACTGTGATCTGGCATTTTCCATTTCTCTGATCTTTGGGGATCTCATAATATTTTACCGCAATCTCATTGGCCAGATGAGCAATGGCTTTCCGGTCTTCTTCTTGCTCCGTGGGCAGCCCCAGCATAAAATACAGCTTCACTTTATTCCATCCGCCGTGGAATGCCTCATCCGCTCCTTTCAGGATGATCTCCTCTGTCAGTCCTTTGTTGATGACATCCCGCAGGCGCTGGGAACCGGCTTCCGGCGCAAAGGTCAGACTGCTTTTTTTCACATCCTGTACCTTGCTCATGACATCCAGCGAAAACGCGTCGATCCGCAAAGATGGCAGGGAGATGTTAATATTTTTACTGCCAAATTCTTCAATCAGAAAATTAACGATCCCCTCCAGATGGGAGTAGTCGCTGGAACTTAAGGAGCTTAAGGATATCTCCTCATGCCCTGTATTTTTTAACATTTCCCGGGCATAGTGCTTTAACATCTCAAGATCCCGCTCCCGGGTGGGGCGGTACAGCATTCCCGCCTGGCAAAACCGGCATCCCCGGATACATCCCCGCTGAATCTCCAACACCACCCGATCCTGGGTTACCTTAATAAATGGAACCACCGGTTTTTCCGGATAGACCGTATCCGTCACATCCATTACGATCTGCTTTTCGATCCTTACCGGAATGTCCTGCACTATAGGAGTAAACGCCTCGATCGTGCCGTCGTCTTTATAGGAAACCTCATAGAGAGAAGGCACATAAATACCGGGGATCTTCGCTGCCTGATGCAGAAACTCTTTTCTGGATGCACCAGAGACCCTGCACTTCTTGTACAGATCAAGCAGGGCGTCATAAACGGTCTCTCCTTCACCAATGTAGAACAAATCGAAAAAGTCCGCCAGCGGTTCCGGATTGTAGGTACAGGGTCCTCCGCCAACTACCAGCGGTGTCTCCCAGTCATGCCCGTCAGTGGCTCTGTCACTGGCCATCAGCGGAATCTGGCTTAAATCCAGAAGCTGCAGAATGTTCGTATAACACATCTCGTACTGAATGGTAATTCCCAGAAAATCAAATTTTTTCACCGGATCCTGGGATTCCAGGGCAAACAGCGGAATCTGTCTCTCCCGCATGATCTTATCCAGATCTGCCCAGGGAGAATATACCCGCTCGCACCAGGTATCCTCACGGCGGTTGAACATGTCATACAGGATCTGGATCCCCAGATGTGACATGCCTATTTCATACACATCCGGAAACGCCATGCAAAAGCGGAC
>CADCMM010000083.1 GCA_902802515.1 uncultured Lachnospiraceae bacterium | reverse complement strand
CTCCCCGGGCCACAGCGGCAAGGAGAACCCTGCATGAAGAAGAAAAAGAGAAATTGGATCACACCGTTCTTAATACTTATTTTACTTGTAGGGCTGTCCTTGCTGCTGTACCCAACCGTCAGCGACTACTGGAATTCGTTTCATCAGTCCCGGGCCATTGCCAGCTATGCGGAGGATGTGGCTAAGCTGGACACGGTGCAGTATGACGATCTTTGGAAAGCGGCGAAAAAGTATAATGAAGCTCTCGCCAAGGGCGACATCAATTATGTGTTGAAGGATGAGCAGAAAGAAAAGTATGAGTCCCTGCTCAATGTATCCGGAACCGGCGTAATGGGGTATATTGAGATACCCAGTATTAATTGTTCCCTGCCCATCTATCACGGGACAGACGAGGCGGCTCTGCAGATTGCTGTGGGGCACCTGGAATGGACGAGTTTGCCCACCGGAGGTGAGAGCACCCACTGTGTCCTCTCCGGGCATCGCGGACTTCCCAGCGCCAAGCTGTTTACCGACCTGGATCGGCTGGTGGAGGGAGATATCTTTGTGCTTAGGGTTCTGGATGAGGTGCTGACCTATGAGGTGGATCAGATTCTGATCGTGGAACCGGAGGAAACGGAGGATTTGCAGATTGAGAAGGGCAAGGATTACTGTACGCTGGTGACCTGCACTCCCTATGGAATTAATACCCATCGCCTCCTGGTGAGGGGGCACCGGATTGAAAACCTGGAGGAATCAGGTATTGTCCGCGTGACGGCGGATGCGATACAGATTCAACCATTGTTTGTAGCGCCCATCGTGGCTATTCCAATGCTGCTGGTGCTTTTGATCATTCTTCTGTTACCGAAGAAAAAGAAAGACAACTCCGGAGGTGAATATAATGAAGAAGAGTAAATGTGGGATTGCAATATTACTCATTATGATGATGGCTGCACTGTCCTTGTCTGTGTGGGCAGCGCCTGCCGGAAAAATTGACACGCAGCGGGAAGTGGAACTGACGGTTGCTGTTCTGGATGGAGAGACGCCTCTGGTGAGTGTCCCGGTAGATATTTATCTGGTAGCTACAGTGGACGAGAACATAACGTTGACTGCCACGGATACTTTTGCGAAGTATAATGTGAATATTCAGGCGAAGAGTGATGCCGAGTGGAAGACACTGGCATCCACGCTGGAAGGGTATGTGCTTCGGGATAAGATTTCTTCCACAGGCAGTGGAAAGACAGATGACTCAGGAAAACTGACCTTCTCTATCGGTCAGGCGAAACTGTCCCAGGGGTTATATCTGGTGCTTTGCCAGGATCATACACAGGACAAAAAGAACTATGAAGCAGCTCCCGCCATGGTATTGCTTCCGGGACAGGACGCCACGGGCAGCGAATGGCAGTATGAAGTAACGATCAATCCGAAATTGACATCTACTTCTATCCCGGATCAGCCAACGACTGTTACCCGAAAAGTGTTGAAGGTATGGGAGGATGAAGGACACACTAAGAAACGCCCCGCGGAGATCACAGTTCAGCTGCTGTGTGACGGTGAGGTATATGAAGAGGTGACTCTGAATCAGGAGATCAACTGGCGCTATACCTGGGATGAGCTGGAGAGCGGACATAAATGGAAGTTGGTTGAGAAGGATCAGCTGGAGAATTATAAGGTAGCTGTGACCAAGGAGGGAGTTACTTTCGTAGTGACTAACACTTACAAGGATGACACGCCTGCGACGCCCGGTACCCCCGGCACGCCTACGTCACCCAGACTGCCCCAGACAGGCCAGCTTTGGTGGCCGGTGCCGCTGCTTCTGGCGTGCGGGCTGCTGTTGATCGTATTTGGACTGGTTCGCCGGAGAGGAAAAAAGAATGAGGCATAAAAAAGGATCATTGCCGATGATGATAGGGTTGCTGCTGATCGCAGCAGCCCTTTTCCTGACAATTTACAATTTTATGGATGATAATCGGGCCTCCCGCTCTGCCCACGGGGTGATGGATCAGCTTCGGGAGATGCGTCCGGAGAAAGAATCTGAGGAAGATGACGCTGCATCCCAGAGCGCAGCCGGAGAGGTTGAGGTGCCGGATTATGTGCTGAACCCGAAAATGGAAATGCCGGTAAAAGTTATTGATGGACAGGAGTATATTGCTGTGCTCAAAATCCCGGCTTTTGACCTGGAACTTCCGGTACTCAGCCAGTGGAGCTATCCAAACCTGAGAATCGCCCCCTGCCGGTATCAGGGATCCGCCTACACGGACGATCTGGTCATTGCGGCTCACAACTACACCTCCCATTTTGGTAACCTGAAAAATCTGCAGGAGGGTGATACAGTTATTCTCACCGATATGGATGACAATGTATTCACTTATAAAGTAGCGCTTCGGGAAACGCTGATGCCCACGGCGGTGGAAGAGATGAGCAGCGGAGACTGGGATCTGACCCTGTTCACCTGTACTTTGGGCGGCTCTTACCGTGTGACAGTGCGCTGTGAGCGCGTGAGGGAGTAGAATAATATTTTTAGTTGACAAAAACAGTAAACGACAGTAAACTTTTTTCATAACAGTAAACGACAGTAAAAATCTCTTCTAACAGTAAACGACAGTAAAAAAAGGAGGCAGGGATTTTATGGAAAAAAATCCGTATACTCTGGTATTCGGAAAGGAGCCGACACAAATTATTTCCAGAGCATTTCAGGCAACGGAGATTATAGATAAATTTTGTAACGAAAGCCCGACGCAGCAGGTTTTTATGATAACTGGTGTGAGAGGAACCGGAAAAACCGTGTTCATGACGGAGATTTCAAAAAAAATAAAACAGAAAAGAGATTGGATCGTCGTAGAATTAAATCCGGAAAGAGATTTATTGAAAAGCCTTGCATCGAAATTGAGCAGTGAGGATGGATTGGCTAAAATATTCCAAAGCGCTAAAATTAATCTTTCCTTTTTTGGTTTTGGCCTTGAAGTGGACGGTACAGTTCCAATCACTGATATCGAAACTGCATTAGAAAAGATGCTTGAAAGCCTGAAAAAGCACAGCAAAAAAATACTTATTACGATTGATGAAGCAGTTAACACGCCGGATATGCGTGCATTTGCCAGCGCTTTTCAGATTTTTGTCCGTCAGGATCTGCCCGTTTTTCTGCTCATGACAGGTTTATATGAAAACATTAACAATCTTCAGAATGAAAAAAGTCTTACATTTTTGTACAGGGCTCCAAAAGTCGAATTAGAACCTTTAAATATAGGTGCGATATCCAGAAATTACAAAAAAACCTTTGATATCGATGACGCGTCAGCGCTCAGAATGGCAAAAATGACTCGGGGCTATTCTTTTGCTTTTCAGGTGCTTGGATATTTTACATGGGAAAATGGCGGACAGATGGAGGAAATCCTCGACGATTACAGGCAGTACCTGGAAGATTATGTGTATGACAAAATATGGTCAGAACTATCAAAAGGCGATCGTAGAATTGTGTATGGAATTGCCCGATCCGGGAACGGAAAGATAAGTGATATAAGAGAAATCCTGGGAATTGATACGAATCAATTCAATCCGTACCGAAAAAGATTGATTAAAAAAGGTATATTAACTGGGGATGAAAGGGGATATGTGCGCTTCGTTCTTCCTGTTTTTGAACAGTTTGTGCTGGAGAACTATAATGAATAGCAAAATTTCGGCTAAAATTAAGGAATAATAATGATTAGACGAATAATTCTTGATTTTTGTTCGTCTAATATTAAAATAAAGTTAATAATAGCCGAAAGAAGGTTGCGCGTTATGAAATATATAACAAGAAATCTGGAACATGTGGTAAGTCAGGTTACAAAAGAGTATCCTGTTGTTCTTGTTACGGGTCCGAGACAGGTTGGAAAGACTACCATGCTTTTAAAATTAATGGACGGTACAAACAGAGGATATGTAACTTTAGATGATTGGAACGAGAGAAATATTGCAAAGACGGATCCGGAATTGTTTTTGCAGCTGCATAAGCCGCCGATATTGATTGATGAGGTTCAGTACGCACCGGAGTTGTTTACTTATATTAAAATGCATGTGGACAAAACCCACGAACCCGGAGCATTTTGGCTTATCGGTTCTCAGGTGTTCAAGCTGATGAAAGGTGTTCAGGAATCGCTTGCCGGAAGAGTGGCGGTACTTTCTTTGACTTCCTTATCCCAGGCAGAAATTTGTGGAGGCGCAATGCAGCCATTTACCATAGATATGGACGCGCTGACGGCAAGAAAGGCCGAACGTACAGAAGCAGATACGCGTGACATTTTTGAGCGAATCTACAGAGGTTCTATGCCTACGATCGTAAGTGGCGCAAACAGCAATAGCCAGATTTTCTATAGTAGTTATTTAAGTACTTATATCGAGCGGGATGTGATGGAGTTGTCTGATACCATCGATTCATTGAAATTTTTCCGTTTTATCACAGCCGTGGCGGCCAGGTGTGGGCAGATGTTAAATACTGCGGATATTGCAAGAGACGCGGATATCAATCAGATACAGGCAAAGAGTTGGTTAGGGATTTTGGAAACACTGGGAATTATATTCTATCTTCATCCATATTCCAATAATATGTTAAAGCGCCTTGTAAAAACGCCGAAGCTATATTTTTATGATACCGGACTTGTCTGTTATCTGACCAAATGGAGTAATGCGGAAACCTTGGAGAGCGGCGCAATGAACGGCGCTATATTAGAAAACTATGTAGTCGCTGAAATCATGAAAACTTACCTGAACTGTGGAAAGGAACCCTATTTGTATTATTATCGCGATAAGGACGCAAAGGAAATTGATATTGTATTAGAACACGATGGAGTCCTTAATCCGATGGAGATCAAAAAAACATCTAATCCTGGAACGGAATTGATAAAAGTATTTAACTTATTGGATAAGTCATCGACTCCCCGCTCAAAGGGAGCGGTCATCTGCATGAAACCGGGATTAAGCGCAATTGACAGGGACAATTATATTGTACCGATTTGGATGATTTAATTTTCCCCGGCCCCCTGTTTATATGGGGGCCAATATCCATTGCGGTATCATTGGCTGCGGAATGGAGATAATAACACCTGACACTGCTGTCCTATTACGTCAGCTCCTGCAGCGTTCCGAAGCGGTATCCCATCTCCTCCCACTTTGTCAGAAGTTCATCCAGGATAGCGGCGTTCGTGGAGGAGGTACTGTGCAGCAGCACGATGGCTCCGGGATGGATGCGGGTGAGCAGCTTGCGAAAGGCATCTTCTTTGGTGGGCTGCTGATCCTGATACCAGTCCACATAAGCCAGGCTCCAGAAAAATGTCTTGTAGCCCAGCTGTTTCGCCATGGACAGATTTGTTTTGCTGTAGATGCCCTGAGGCGGACGGTAAAATTTCGTCATAGGCGTTCCCGTAATATTTTCATAGAGTTCTTCTACGCCCCCTAACTCCTTTTTAAAGTCTTCCATGGTGGAAATTTTGGACATATTCGGATGGGTCATGGTGTGATTGCCCACGGTATGCCCCTCGGACACCATGCGCTGGATCAGATCCGGGTTGTCAGACACGAAATTACCTACCACAAAGAAGGTGGCCGTAACGCCATGTTTTTTCAGCGCGTCCAGAATGGCCGGCATATTGCCGTTTTCATAGCCTGCGTCAAAGGTAAGATATAGAACTTTATCCTCGGTATCGTCCGCAAACCACGCGTCGTATTCTCTGAGCTCTTCCATGGTGGCATTGCCCACCGGACGTTTTCCTTCTTCTTGAAAACTTAATCCCCAGCTCCCACTGTCAGCGGATGTTTCTACCGCTTTTTTTTCTCCGCCGTGGGATAAGCGGGCCAGCCCTATTCCCGCCAGGAGCGCCAGTATAAGTAGAAGCCCCGCCCGGATGTAAGGTATGTACTGTTGTTTGAGATGCATAAGAACCTCGATGGGTTTTTGTATAAGTATATGAGAAGGGTGAGGAAATAGAAACTCTTTCTTGCAATATGAAGCGTAAAACTTTATAATGGGTAAAACAACGTGAGGAGGGAATTTATGATTAAATTATATGACAGCGGTGTGTATCTGGTAAACGGAACAGATATCGTGGAAGCTGATCGGGACGCGGCTGCGGTGCTCAGCAGCCGGACCGGAGCGGCGCCTTCCAAAGAGGAAGCAGCCCAAAATACCATCGCTTATTCGATTTTGAAGGAACATAATACTTCCGGAAATATGGAGAAGCTGAAAATTAAATTTGACAAGCTTACGTCCCACGACATTACCTTTGTGGGAATCATTCAAACTGCCAGGGCGTCAGGGCTGGAAAAATTCCCCGTTCCCTATGTGCTGACCAACTGCCACAATTCTCTTTGCGCCGTGGGCGGCACGATCAATGAGGATGACCACATGTTTGGTCTTAGCTGCGCCAAGAAATACGGCGGCGTCTATGTACCCCCTCATCAGGCGGTGATCCACCAGTATGCCAGAGAAATGCT
>CADCMM010000082.1 GCA_902802515.1 uncultured Lachnospiraceae bacterium | reverse complement strand
TTTTTCGCCATGGCATATGCCGTGGTATTCGTACCGATGGCAAACTCGCCCAGAGGCAGAGTATCATGATGAAACAGAAGATTTGCCTGAATAAATTCCCGATTGGCTTCCTCTGTTTCAAAATTTCCACAGCTGTAGTCCGTCACCTTTCCGTCACAAAACGTCAGGCACAAATCTTTGTATTCCAGTTCATTCAGGTAGACCTTCGTTACATGGAGAACTCCGTTCGTTCCTGTTAGCTGCGGAGACGTAAACACCTCACCCACCGGAATATTCACATCTGCCACACAGTTCTCAAAGAGGGTCTCTTTCTCAGGAGCGTTTAATGGATGGAACATTACCGTCAGATCAGTACGGTTTCCGCCGCAGCCCACGATATGCGCGCGGTTCCCTGCATCCAGGGCATGGATGATGGTCTGTTGGATCTTCTGGTACAGTTCATAATCCAGCGTATTGATCTTTACTGTTTCCCGAAAGATTTCCTCAAACTGCGGGCCAATTTCCGGAATTGGAAATGCGATGATGGTAAAACTGCGCTCTTTTCCTATAATATACTGGTTTACGAGCTGGGCGCCCTCATTATTCATGGTCACTATCAACTGCTGCTGTTTC
Organism: uncultured Lachnospiraceae bacterium; assembly: GCA_902802515.1. Classification (GTDB taxonomy): domain Bacteria; phylum Bacillota; class Clostridia; order Lachnospirales; family Lachnospiraceae; genus Merdiplasma. The sequence continues at coordinate 7,615 of CADCMM010000082.1, read as the reverse complement.
CCTGAAAGATGATAAACATTTTCTTTGCTTTCCGGTGTGAAGGGCTTCTCTCCAAAGACCTCCACCACCGCAGGGCCTGCATGTCCATTAGCCAGCGTTTTGAACGTCTCATAGGCGCTTCGCATCACGCCCAGTCGGCGTTCCACAAATTTTTTGTCCAGATAGATGGCACAATCTTCCCGATGATCATAGTCAAACTGCATGTTGGGGACAGCTCCGGTATAACCGATACGCATTGCCTGGCGTTTGTTTACCGTACTCAGGGCATAGCGGAAGATCACCGGTTTTAAGCCAAGCTTCTCAAAATTTCCGATAGCCGCGCGGATCATCCGTTCAAAGCCCAGATGATAGCGGATATTCACCGTCAGCTTTTTAGACAGATCTTTTCCTCCGTGTACAAACCCGATGCGATAGCCTTCCGTGTAAGTATCCGCCATAGACTGGATCTCATCCTCACTGAGAGAATTCAAAAATCTGGCTGTGTTCAGTTCATTCTCCGTCACATACTCGCCGTAGCGATAGAGATAACGCAGATCCGTCAAGTCAGAATCTAAAATAATGCGAACTGCAAAATCTCTGGCCGGATCCACACTCTGACGAATGCGCTCCGTCACAAACACATCGCTGTAATCGCTGACAAACCAGTAAATAATCTGCTGAATTTCTTTGTAGGATGGCAGCTGCTCCTGCTCAAAACAATTGTAGATTTCAATAAAAAGTTCCAAATGGACCACTGTTTCTTCCAACAGCCCCTCAAAAATATAGCCAATAATTCCTCTCAGTTCTGTATAAAGGAAACCCAGAATTTTTCCGTGAATCTCTCCCAAAACTGCTGTGGCATGATCTGGATTTCCAAAACTCGCGCTGTAATGTTCTGGCAAGATGTCCTCATACATCTCCCCGTTTATTTTCTGCCACTCCTCCAGAGAAAAGTTCTCCGTCGCCCCGGAAATCAACTGTTCCCGAACCCGTTTCATCTGCACCAGAAATTCTGCCACAGATTTAAAATAAGAATCAAAAGGTGCAGGAACAGTCCGTTCCTGCAGCATACCCTCAATCCGTTCCATGGCCAGAGCATACCGCTCCTCCATGGAGTCATTTATATGATGCAACATCCGTAATATCCCATCCTTTCCATATATTGTTTCTGCATTCACAGCCTGTTTGAAATCGGGTTCTGGCTTGTTATGCTTGCATGGACAAGACAGGTTCTGATTTCAAACAATGCCTGCGAAGCAGGAACCTCCCCCGCAACCTCAGACATAAACGTCGTAAGACGCGGCAGACGTGCGCAGCACGGATGGTCTGAGGTCTGTTGGCCGAGGGGCCGTGAATAGTAACTTTCTGCTTCCTTTATTCCCTGTACCAGCTAATGGTTAGGACGCCAACCCAACGCAGAAGACTAAAAACCACACCGCTACCATAAACCCGCAAAGCAACGTCCCTATCTTGCAGAAAAGATAGGATCTGCACTGCTCATGGAAGCTGCGCAATCCGCAGATCATACCATAGAACGCGATCAAAAACGCTGTAAATCCAAAGGATCCAAGCCATGCCTCTCCAGTTCCGCCCCGCACGGCGCTGATACCTGCCAGAATAATAAAGATCAGAAGTGAGATGCCCCCAAGTACAGCAGCAAGGATCCCTCCGCCGGAGTGATTGTTTTCTTTGTATGTATAGGTAGTTTGATAGGAATACTTCTTTCTAGCCATAGATTTTTCTCCTTAGCCGATTGCAGACCGCAAAAACACCGTAACCCAGCATCCCGCCCAATGTGTTTAAGATAATGTCATCCACATCAAAACATCCTACTTTTGTGATCAGCTGAGTCACCTCTATCAGGGCACTAAATTCAAAGCTTAACAGCGCGACCTTCCAAAATCTGCGCATGCTCCCCTTCAGCACCGGCAAGATTGCGCCCAACGGAAGAAAACCAATAACATTTCCCACCAGATTCGTCAGCACAGCATAGGTTCCCAGGATCTTGGGATATCTCAGATAGCGGCGGATCTCCCGCAGCGGGATCAGGTTGTAGCGATACTCCTCCAATCCGGCAGCCCTTCCATAGCTTTCCGCAAAAAACAGAAGGTAGATCAGCGCTACCATATAGATGATAAACAAAAGCATACCCGCCGCCCGGATTTGTTTTTTCATTCTCTTTTTCATCAGATCATTACACTGCGCTTTCTCCTGAGCAGTTTCGCCCCGCTGATGATCATCAAAATCCCTGATGCCACCCCGGTCACCAAAACAATGATGCCTATAGCGATATCCGCAGCGCCTGTGTTATTCAAAGTCTTGTAAATTTTTTCCTGTTCATTCATAATAAAAAACCTCCTGCTTATAAATAACGGTTCTACCGGGCGCCATACCTCTCATAATACGCGTCGATGGCGGTTTTCATAGCATCATCAATAATAACGTTCCCTTTATACTCTCTGTTATACAGGTGCTCCACCACTTCAGCCATAGTCACGATAGCATGTGCGTCAAAGCCATAGTTCCGCTTAATCTCAGCCAACGCGCTCTCTTTCCCGCCAAGCCCCTTCTCCATGCGGTTCAGGGACACGATCAGACCTTTGATCTCCACATCCGCCTGCGCTTTCAAAATCGGGAAGGTTTCCTCGATAGATTTTCCAGAGGTGGTGACATCCTCGATGATGACAACACGGTCACCGTCCTTCAAATTGCTCCCCAAGAGGATACCCACATCTCCGTGATCCTTCACTTCCTTGCGATTGGAACAATAGCGGATCTCCTTTCCATAAAGTTCACTGTACGCGATGGTCGTGGCCACGCTCAGGGGAATTCCCTTATATGCCGGTCCAAACAGCACATCGAAATCATCTCCATAATTATCGTGGATCGCTCTGGCGTAATACTCTCCCAGCCTCTTTAGCTGGGCGCCGGTTACATAGGCGCCCGCATTCATAAAAAACGGAGACTTTCGTCCGCTTTTCAGGGTAAACTCTCCAAACTTAAGAACCTTACTGTCTACCATGAATTCGATAAACTCCTGCTTGTATGCTTCCATAATGATAAAATCTCCTTTTGTCTCAAGGCGTTTCTTTTCATTCTAACATATCAGCTTTAAAATAACAATTCCTTTCCGGCAATCTTCACAACACAAAATAGGATTGCCGTTGGTACGACAACCCTATTTCTGATGCCAATCGCCGGGAAATACGTTCTGCAGGTTTCCCTCATATAAAGATGATTACCGATCCTCACGATCTGGTGCAGTCATTCCGTCTGCTTCTTTCTAACAGCCTTTGAACAAATTTTTCATACTCTTCCCGGCTCACCTCTTCCTGCTGATAGTTGACCGCGATCAGTACCGGCTTGCTGTTTTGAATATATGCCAGTATCATACCGGAGAAAAAGAAGATTCCTACCAAAACAAGCAGTACTTTCTGTTCAGTTGTCCCCTCCTGCATTTGAGCATAAATAGCAAACAGAATAAAGGAAGTGACGTACGCTACACAGGCCCATTTCCCAAACCACCATTTTTTTATTAATTTATCTACCTTGTCTTTCATCCGTTCTATCATAGTTTTAATCCTCGCTTTATATTCTGGTTTATATATTACAGACTTATATTTTTATTATATTACATTTTATTAATTATATCAATAGTAATTAATCTGTTATTCAATAATTTTATTGTTCAGATATATGCGGGGATTTACTGATTTGACATTTACTCTTTCAGATTGGACTATTTTGGATAGGCAGCACGGATGGTCTGAGGTCTGTTGGCGGAGGGGCCGTGAATAGTAACCCTGCACGGACACTCCCCTCTCCGGGAAATACACCATTTAGCTGACAAACACCATGGGAAATGGCAGATGTGAAAAGAATATGCATTAAAAAAATGTACCGTTTAGTATCACCTTCCACGCCTCCATCAGACGCTCCAGCCCGAAAGCCGCATTGGCTGGGCTGGTGGAAGGCAGGCCGATGATCGGCCGTCCATAGATCGGTCTGTGATACTTTTCGTACAATTTCTTGGCCGTCCCCCCATTTGCGTAAATCTGCCGGATGTTACAATGATCCAATATCCGGCTAAGATCAGAAGGCACCACATTTCGGATGCTGCTGTCACTGGAACCAGCAATATCACAGCTGGCGATCACATCCCAGAGGGCAATGCCGTGTTTCCAAAGTAATTCTTTCTTTTCCTGCACACTAACGGGAACCGCTTCGCAGGTCAATCCCGCCAGAACTTTCCAGAAACGATTCTGGGGATGTCCGTAATAAAACTGGGTCATTCTGGATTTCACTGAGGGAAGCGTCCCTAAAATCAATATTCTACTTTTTTTATCAAATACCGGTGCAAACTCATGCTGGACGTTTTGATAATCTGACATATACGTATCATTCCCCTGTTCTACACTGTCATTTGCAGTGTTTAAATCAGCGTTTTCTTAGAATCCTTCCCGTTCTCGCTGCTTTCTCAGCTCCTGCCGTCTCTTTCCGGCTTCCCACTCAATCTGCTGCGTCACGCCCTCTACGATCAGTCCGGGAACTTCAACGGGCTTCTGGTTCTCATCCGTCCCTACCATCACAAAATATGCCTGATTGATCAGTTTCCGCGTTCCGTCTATTTTTTCCGCATAGGAATCAATGCGTACTTCCATAGAAGACCTGCCCACATACGTCAGATGACCTCGCTGATAAATCGTATCTCCCTGAACCGCTCCGGCCTTGAAATGCATATTGTCAATTGCTACTGTAACCACATTACACTGAGCATGCCGCTTTGCCACCAGTCCGGCAATCTCGTCGATCCACTCCAGCAGCTGACCGCCAAACAGTCTCCCGTTGGCATTGAGCGAGCGCGGGAATAGCAAATGAGACTGTTCGGTCTCCGAATCCTCCACCCGTTTCATTTCTCTGACTTCAGACATTTGTCAAACCTCCTTATATAGACTGGGGATGCCAAATACAAAGGCGCCCGCCTCTTATATGACATGATAATTTACATAATACATGAAACTTAATATACACCTTTTTAGGATAAACTGCAATCTTCTCCCACAAATCTTCAACATTGTGTAAAAGCTACAAACCCAAACAAAATTACGAAACAATTTTTTATCATTCCGACACTTTTTTTAAATTCCTATTTCCCCTATTGCTAATTTTAGAATATGCGATATAATACTAGATGTAGCACTTTTTGAAAGAAGAAAACACTATATATGGGAGAAATGAAAGATGAATATTATCAAAAGGAGCGGCATGGAAGTTACCTTTGATGCCATAAAAATAGAGGATGCTGTCAAAAAAGCAAACCTCAGCGTGCAGGAGCAGGATCGTCTGCATCCTGCCCAGATCGCAGCTGTGGTGGAAAATGTGACCATTCTCTGTCACAATATGAAGCACAGTCCGAATGTGGAAGAGATCCAGGACATGGTAGAAGAAGAGATCATGAAGCAGCAGGCTTATAAGGTGGCGGAGAATTATATTACCTACCGTTATAAGAGAGAGCTGGTGCGTAAATCCAACTCCACAGATAAACAGATTCTCTCCCTGCTGGAATGTAATAATGAAGAAGTTATGCAGGAAAACTCCAACAAGAATCCGGTAGTCAACAGTGTTCAGCGTGATTACATGGCGGGCGAGGTCAGCAAGGATATCACCAAACGTTTCCTGCTGCCCCAGGATATTGTGGAGGCCCATGAAAAAGGCATCATTCATTTCCACGACGCAGACTATTTCGCGCAGCATATGCACAACTGCTGTCTGGTGAATCTGGAAGATATGCTTCAAAACGGCACTATTATCAGCGAAACCATGATTGAGAAGCCCCACAGCTTTTCTACTGCCTGCAACATTGCGACGCAGGCCATCGCCCAGATTGCCAGCTCCCAGTATGGCGGTCAGAGTATTACCCTGTCCCACATTGCGCCTTTCGTTCAGGTAAGCCGTCAGAAATTCCGCAGGGAAGTGCGCGAGGATCTGGAAGCCCAGGGTATGGAATACACTGATGAAATGGTAAACAACCTGGCGGAGATGCGTGTCAGACGCGAGATCAAGCAAGGAGTCCAGATGATCCAGTACCAGGTCATCACTCTTATGACCACCAACGGTCAGGCGCCTTTTGTGACTGTATTTATGTATCTGAACGAAGTTCCGGAAGGACAGACCCGTGATGATCTGGCTCTGATCATTGAAGAGATGCTGCTTCAGCGGATTCAGGGAGTGAAGAATGAGCGGGGAGTTTTCATCACTCCCGCTTTCCCGAAACTGATCTATGTTCTGGAAGAGGACAATATCCGCGAAGGTACACCCTACTGGAAACTGACGAAGCTGGCTGCCCGCTGCACCGCAAAACGTATGGTGCCGGACTATATTTCCGAGAAGATCATGAAACAGCTCAAGCAGGGGGACTGCTACCCCTGCATGGGCTGCAGAAGTTTTCTCACCCCGGACACCGAGGGTTTAAGCGAAAATGGAACGCATAAGTATTATGGCCGTTTTAACCAGGGCGTTGTAACTCTGAACCTGGTGGATGTGGCCTGCAGCAGCAAAGGCGACGAAGACAAGTTCTGGACGCTTATGGAAGAACGAACCGAATTATGCTACCGGGCACTGATGTGCAGGCATAACCGCCTGAAAGGAACCCTCAGCGATGTGGCTCCGATCCTCTGGCAGTACGGCGCGCTGGCAAGACTGAAAAAGGGCGAAGCTATCGATCCGCTGCTCTATCACAACTATTCCACCATCAGTCTGGGCTATGCCGGTCTTTGTGAATGTACCAGGATGATGAAGGGAGTGTCCCATACGGATCCGGACGGAAAAGAATTTGCCCTGCGGGTTATGAGATACCTCAATGACAGATGCGCGAAGTGGCGTGCGGATACCGACATCAGCTTCAGTCTGTACGGAACCCCCTTGGAATCCACCACTTACAAATTTGCGAAATGTCTGCAGGACCGGTTCGGGATCATCGAGGGAGTCACAGACAAGAACTATATTACCAACAGCTATCACATTCATGTAACCGAGGAGATCAACGCCTTTGATAAACTTACCTTCGAGGCACAATTCCAGGAGCTGTCCCCGGGCGGCGCCATCAGCTACGTAGAAGTGCCGGATATGCAGAATAACATCGAGGCTGTGCTGGCGGTAATGCAGCACATTTACGACCACATCATGTACGCGGAGCTGAACACCAAGAGCGACTACTGCCAGGTATGCGGTTATGACGGAGAGATCCAGATCATCGAAGACGAGCATCACAAACTGATCTGGGAGTGTCCCCAATGCCGCAACCGTGACCAGAATAAAATGAATGTGGCCAGGCGTACCTGCGGTTACATCGGAACTCAGTTTTGGAATCAGGGACGTACCGAGGAGATCAAGGAACGCGTACTGCACTTATAAACATTCGGGGGCTGTTGCAAAATACAGGTAAGGGGTTCCGCGTATCCATATGTATGATTTTTGGAACACCCACTATGTAATGACGGCTTGTAAGGAATAATGTCTGCTGAAAACATAGTTTCCGACCTTCACTTTGCTGCGTTACATTTGCTCGGACATCGTTCGCGATAAAAGCGTTTGCTCCTCGTCCGAGCACGTAACTTGCAAAGCTCAGTCAGAAACC
>CADCMM010000081.1 GCA_902802515.1 uncultured Lachnospiraceae bacterium | reverse complement strand
TTTTCATAGCGTTCCTCACCGGTGCCAAGAACTACCAACTGAATATCCTGCTGACACAGTTCATCCATCATATAAGAAATCAGGTCAAATCCTTTCTGGTCTGTCAGACGGGACACGATACCGATCATAAATTTCTTTTCGTCGCACTCCAGTCCAAGTTCCCTCTGCAGAGCGCGCTTATTCTTGATCTTCTCCTTACGGAAGTTCCGGGCATTATAATTATTCTCGATCAGAACATCCGTTTCCGGATTGTACTCATCATAATCGATACCGTTTACAATTCCCCTGAGGCTGTTGGCGCGGGCTCTCATCAGACCGTCCAGACGCTCCCCATAATACGGAGTTTTGATCTCCTCCGCATAGGTCTCGCTCACCGTGGTAATGGCGTCTGCATAGACGATACCGCCCTTCAGATAGTTGGCGTCACCGTAAGCTTCCAGTTTATCCGGAGTAAAATAGTAGGCCGGAAGTCCTGTAATATCCTTCACCGTCTTCATATCCCATATTCCCTGGAATTTCAGATTGTGGATCGTAATAACGGACTTTACATCCCGGAAGAACTCACCCTCTTGGAATTTATCCTTCAGGAATACCGGTATCAGGCCGGTCTGCCAGTCATGACAATGAACAATGTCCGGCTTGAAGCCGATCACCGGCAGAGCAGACAGCGCTGCTTTGGAGAAAAAGGCAAATTTTTCAATATCCTGATAAATATTGCCGTACGGCGTCGGCCCCGAAAAATAATACTCATTGTCAATAAAGTAGAACTGCACGCCCTCATACTGCATCTCAAGTACACCCACATACTGAGATCTCCACGCCAGATCCATGTAAAAGTGGGTAAGATAATTCATCTTGTTTTTCCACTCTTCCCTCATACATATGTACTTCGGAAGAATTACCCGCACATCATATTCCTCTTTATTAAAACACTTAGGCAGAGATCCCACTACGTCCGCCAGACCGCCCGTCTTAATAAAAGGGACGCTTTCTGATGCCACAAATAAAACTTTTTTCATCGTCATAACCCTCCGTATAACAATCGTCTCTATACAAAGAATTATAACCCATTCCTTCCAATCTGAAAAGCCTTAATCTGTTAACAACAGAGAAAATTAATTTACCTGCTTTTGTATTCCAGCCGGATCCGGTCTGCGATCAGGGCAATAAACTCTGAATTGGTAGGTTTCCCTTTTCCGCCGTTTACCGTGTAGCCGAACAGAGCGTCAATGGTGTCCATCTTTCCTCTGCTCCAGGCCACCTCAATGGCATGGCGGATGGCACGCTCCACCCGGCTGGGTGTGGTCTGGTATTTCTTCGCGATAGTTGGGTACAGGATCTTTGTAATAGAATTTAACATTTCCATATCCTGCACTGACATCATGATGGCTTCCCTCAGGTACTGATAGCCTTTGATGTGAGCCGGCACTCCGATCTCATGAATAAGATTCGTGATATCAGTCTCCAGATTCCGTTCCATGTAAGCCTGTCTGCTCTCATAAATGCTGCCTCTTGGGATATCCCGGTAATTTCTTTCCCGTTTCGTTTTCAGATGTTTGATGCGGTTGAGCACCACTTCATTGTCAAAAGGTTTCAGGATATAGTAATCTGCCCCCAGTTCGAAAGCATCCTCCGTAATCTTCTCCTGTCCCACCGCAGTGATCACGATAAATGCAGGTTTTTTCACATTCGGTTCCTTGTTGACCCGATCCATCACGGTCAGGCCGTCTATCTTTGGCATAATGATGTCCAGCAGAACCACGTCCGGTTCTTTCGACTTGATGATATCGATCAATTCCTCCCCGTCACTGGCTTTTCCGACCACTTTTAAGTCCCGGTCACTGCTGATGATCGTATCCAGCAGCTGCCTTGTCCTCTCATTGTCATCGGCTATCGCGACATTCATTGTACCCATTTTATACCCCTTCCTCATTTCTTATTTGTTTCGGGGTATAAATATTCCTTTCCAAAGTTCGGCGAAATATATCCATATCTTGCCGGACCTTCCAAAATTCTCCCCGAAAACTACTTGTATTATAGTATATCCGGGTGCATTATCAAGAAATTTCGCTCTATCTATTTCGACAGAATCCCTTATATTTTCCGATAATCTCCGACCTCCTATGAGAAATATACAAAATAATCAGGGATAATTTAACCTCTTCTGTCGAACATTTCCGTCAATCTTTTGCTTTGTCCTTATGTATCAAAATCCGTACTGCCTCCACCGTTACCTGAATCGCCGGTTCGATATCGTAACACTTCGGATCGTCCAGCCCCATAGCGCGTCTGGTTTGATTGGCAAATACCAGCATTATGCTTCCTACGCGAACCCTGCGCACGCTTCCCACGATAAACAGCGCTGCCGATTCCATCTCACTGGCCAAGGCACCGCACTTTACCCAGGCATCCCATTTGTCTTTCAACTCGTAGCCCACCGGCATCGTGTCCGGATCATGCTGCCCATAAAAACTGTCCTTACACTGCAGCACTCCCACATGACTTCGCACCGAAAATTTCCCTGCAGCCTCAGCAAGTGCCTGCACCACCTGATAGTCGGCAACAGCCGGGTACTCAATGGGAGCATACTCCTTTGAGGTTCCTTCCATGCGGATGGCTCCGGTTCCGATCACCAGATCGCCCCCCATCACATCCACCGCCATACCTCCGGACGTACCCACCCGGATAAAGGTATTCGCTCCGCAGTGGATCAGTTCTTCCATCGCTATGGCCGCCGACGGTCCTCCAATACCGGTACTGCAGACGCTGACCTTCTCTCCGTCAAGATAACCGGTATAGATGGTGTACTCCCGGTTGGAACCCACAAACTCAGGTTCGTCAAAATATTTCGCAACCTTTTCGCATCTTCCCGGATCTCCGCAGAGCAGGACATACTTCCCCACGTCTCCTGTTTTAATCTTCAGATGAAATTCTTCCGTTTCCGAATACACTACGCCCATGTTTGTCCCCTCCCCAATATTTGTTATCAAAAGCTTTCAAAGGCTGCCGGAAGCAGTTCCTTTAATCGACAACATTTCACTTCCTGCTGGGATTTCACCAGATAAACCGGGAATTCCGGGGAACAAAATTCCATCATCACCTGCCTGCATACACCACAGGGCGGGCAGAAATGTTTTGGTTCTTTTCCCTGTTTTCCTCCGGCCACCGCAATGGCCTCGAATTCCCGATATCCTTCACTGACAGCCTTAAAAATTGCCGTGCGTTCCGCGCAGTTAGTGGGCGTAAACGCCACATTTTCAATGTTGCAGCCCTGAAAAATATTCCCATCCTTTGTCAGCAGCGCCGCTCCCACCGCAAAACCGGAATACGGGGCATAGGCCCGCCCTCTGGCCTCCAGTGCCTGCCTGGCCAGTTCTGACACCAAATGATCATCAGACATCTATGATTCCCCCTTCTCAATGCTCCAGCATGTTTTCAATAAAGATCCCATATCCTTTCGTAGGATCATTTACAAACACATGGGTCACGGCGCCCACGATCCGCCCGTTTTGGATTATTGGACTACCGCTCATTCCCTGTACAATACCCCCCGTTTTCTCCAACAGCTCCTGATCTGTCACCCGGATCACCATACCCTTATTGATCTCCTTTTTGTTCATTTCCACACTTTCTATTTCAATCTCATACTCTGCAACTTTTCCATCCACGGTGCAAAGTACGTTGGCAGGACCTTTTTTCACTTCCTGTTTATAAGCTATCTCATAAGCATTGGTTTCCTCTGTAAGGCTGCTGCTTTGTACCGTACCGTAAATGCCGGTAGACAGATTCTCGGTAATGGTTCCAAGAACACAGCTGTCCCGGTAATGGATCACCCCGGCCAGCTCTCCCGGTTCTCCCTTTTGTCCTTTTGTCACAGATACCACGTCCGCTTCGTATAATTTCCCCTCCTTCAGAGAAAGCAGAGTACTGGTATCCACATCGCTGATGCCATGCCCCAGTGCGCCAAAATTTCCGTTTTCGTCCGTATAGGTGAGGGTTCCCACACCTTGGGCGTCATTTCTCACCCAAATGCCCGCCTTATATTCCAATGCCTGTGTCTGGATCGGAGTAACAGCAAGCTGCAGCATATTTCCGTCCCGAACTACTTCCAGATTCATCTCCCGCCCACCGGAGGCATTGATACATTCCACCAGTTCTTCTTTGTTTTCTAATACCTGCCCGTTTGCGCCGATGATATAATCTCCTGTCTTTATGATATGTTCCGCAGGCTCATAGGTCTGCCCGTCCAAACCGGACACCTGGCCTGTTCCGATCACCAGAATACCATTGGTCTTAATGTAGATACCTACCGGAGATCCTCCCGCATTGATCACCTGGCGCTTCGATGTCTCCACTTCCACGGTTTTTAACGGCAGCACCCCCAGAATGGAATACTGTACGGTTCTCGTATGCCCGGATAAATGCAGATTATCTCTGGGGATATCCGAGACGTTCTGACTATCCGCCTCTACCGTCTCTTCCTCTATAAAAGTATTATAAGGCGAATGAAACAGCACCGGCACATTCTGTCCCTCATCCACCAGAATATGATCCGGAATCTGATCTCTTAAATAGAAATAACTGCAGACAAGCAGTCCCGTCAAACTGAGTAAAAACAGTGTTCTCACCAGGCGTCTGTACTTATGCAGCCGCATCTCATCACATCCTTTCTTTGATCTAAGGTTTAGTATGTGATGATTTGCCGGTTCCACTCTAGTATTTTTTTGTTTTCTCTGCCAATTCCTTCATCTCTCTGGCATTCTGATATACCGCGTCAGTGAGTTCCACTCCGCCCAGTATCCTGGCCAGTTCCTGTACACTTTCCTCTTCCTTTAACATTTTTATAGAAGTAACGGTACTTCCATTGTTTACCTGTTTCTCAATCGCCAGATGGGTATCTGCCATAGCAGCGATCTGTGCCAGATGCGTGATGCAGATAACCTGATGATCCCTGGCAATGACTGCCATTTTTTCCGATACTTTCTGGGCAGTCCTTCCGCTGATCCCGGTGTCGATCTCGTCAAAGATCAGGGTTCCGATGGCGTCCTTTTGCGCCATAACGGATTTGATCGCCAGCATGATCCTGGATAACTCACCGCCGGAAGCTACCTCCTGAAGAGGGCGAAGCGGCATACCGGGATTCGTGGAGATCATAAAACAAACCTCATCCATGCCGCCCGTATTTGGCTCTTCCATTTTTTGAAAATCAATTGCAAACTGTACATCTAAAAAATTCAGTTCCACTAAAGATTTCGTAATCTTATCCGCCAGCTTTCCGGCATGTTCTTTTCTTATGGAGGAAATCTCCTCGGCCACAGCAAAAAGTTTCTTTTTCGAAGCTTCTTTTTTTTGCTTCAGCGTTTCCAGATAGCTTTCATAATCGGTAAGTCTGTTTAGTTTTTCCTGTTTTTCCTTCTGGTATGCAAAAATATCTTCAATAGTTCTTCCATATTTTGACTTTAAGCGATTGAGCAGATCCAGACGCTCTGACATCCGGTAAAACTCCTGCTCATCATAGCTGAAATCATCCATGTAACCGGACAATCCCCGGGCAAAATCGTTCGCCAGATTTTCCAGTTCTGACAGTTCCTGATAGAGGCTCTCCAGTCCTTCGTCATAGGCTGTGACACTGCCCAGGCTGCGCACTGCCCGACCGATCCGCTCTTCTGCTCCGTCACTGCCGCTTACCAGTTCCGCTGCCTCAGAAAGCGCTTCCAGAATTTTCTGGCCGTGGGACAATTTCACGTATTCACGCTCCAGTTCCTCATCTTCACCAGCACGAAGTCCTGCTGCCTCAATTTCCTCCACTTCGTAGGTCAGAAAATCGATCTGTTTTGTTCTATCGGCGCCATCCGCCAATGCCTGTTCCAGTTCTGTGCAGATTCTTCGGTACTCCAGACAGGCCCTCTCACATTCCTGTTTTCGGTTACCCAGATCCTCTTTGGCGAATTCATCCAAAAGCATCAGATGGAATTTGGGATACAATAAAGACTGATGCTGATGCTGCCCGTGGATATCGATCAGACCGCCTGCCAGTTCCCGGATAAAAGAAACATTCACTGTCTCTCCATTTACCCGGCTGACACTGCGCCCGTTCTGATACTTGCGGGAAATGATGATCTGATCGTCCTCCACCGGAATCTCCATCTGCTCCATTTTTTTCAGAACGTCTCTGTTCTTTGTTACAAAATTCAATTCTACCAGGGCATAGTCAGTTCCCTTCGGCAGATAGTCTTTGAAGCTGCCAGTTCCCAGGGCCACGTTCACAGATCCGATCACGATTGATTTGCCCGCTCCGGTCTCACCGGTGAGAATATTCAGCCCCGGTCCGAATTCTACTTCCGCATCCTGTATTAATGCCATATTTTTTACATGCAAACTCTGTAACATTTCTCTTCCTTACTCGTTCTCTCCATTCATGATCTTTCGTATCTTTTCCATGACCTGAATGGTCTCCTCAGTACTGCGGATCGCG
>CADCMM010000080.1 GCA_902802515.1 uncultured Lachnospiraceae bacterium | reverse complement strand
CAACTCTATTTTACCATAAACCAGTGAGGAGATGTTTCATTTTGTAACAAAAAGAATCCTGTATTTATGCGGGTTCTGGTGTTTCGCAAACATCTAATGGAATTATTTTTCAGAAAGGAGATTAACAAAATGATGTGTATGTGTAGCTGTTGTTGTCGCCCCGGAAATGAATATTGGCATGCCGGAAATTCTGAAAGGTATAGCAGGATGTGTTGTTGTTGACCTGTGGGCTTAGTAGGAACGAAAGAGGAGATATTATCGTGAAGGCATGCATAGCATAGCCTTATTTTTTTGCGTTTTACGCGTTTACAAAATCACAGTTGAAAAAGGAGAATAACTATTATGAAAAAGACATTTGTATCTGTAGCTACTTCACTGGCACTTGCAGCAACCCTGACCACCGGTATTGCCGGCAGTGTATTCGCAGAGGATGCGGAAAAATCCGTATTTGATGTAGAAGTCAATGCAGAAATCCCAAGTCCGGAGGATGATGACAATGTGATTACCGTGGGCGTGGTTCCTACACCTCATGGTGAGGTTCTGGAGCAGGTTCAGGAAAAACTGGAAGAGGCGGGCTGGAAACTGGAACTTGTAACATTTGATGACTATGTGCTTCCGAATGAGGCATTGTCTTCCGGCGAACTGGATGCAAACTACTTCCAGCATGAGCCGTATCTGGATAACTATAATGAACAGCATGGAACGGATCTGGTAGGCGTGGCAGCCGTTCACTTTGAACCGCTGGGCATCTATGCGGGGAAATCCGATGATCTGGAAAACATTCCGGACGGAGCGGTGTTTGCGGTTCCCAACGATACCACAAACGAAGCGAGAGCGCTTCTTCTGCTGGAAGCCAACGGCATTATTACCCTGAAAGAAGGCGTTGGACTGGAAGCAACTCCGCTGGATGTAGTAGAGAATCCGCATAACATTGAGTTTACGGAGCTTGCTGCTGAGCAGACTGCGAAGGTTATCGTTGATGTGGATTTCGCGGTGGTTAACGGAAATTACGCGATTGAGGGCGGCATTAAAGATAAGCTGGTAGCTATCGAAGATGCAGAGTCAGAAGCAGCGCAGACCTATGCAAACCTGATCGTAGTGAACGCAGGTGATGAGGAAAGCCTGAAGACCATCGCGCTGGTAAACGCAGTGATTACAGATGAAATCCGTGATTTCATTAATGATACTTATGACGGAGGTGTAGTAGCTGTTTTTTAATAAATTGAAACAGAATTAGAGTTACCTAAGTTTTGCGTGAATTACATTTCTTAATTTCTTTCAATGACAAGCAGACAGTATCGGAGAAGCAAGATTCTCCGATACTGTTTTGCGGCAATAGAAACAAATAGAGAGCATCCAATAACATAAAGCAGATATAAGAACAGGAGATATGTATTATGTACGATTTCACAGGTATTGAAAATTATCCGGTAGCGGTTCTTGGCGGCGGCTCTGTGGGCAGAACTTGCGCAGCAGACTGCAAGCTGGCGGGCAATACGGTCCGCATCTTTGACATCAAACCTTTTTCTGAGACTTCTCTGAAATATCTGGAGAAGACAGGAGTTACTCTTGTGGGTCATCCCAAGAATAAATATGGTTTTGACCGACTGGGCAACGCAAAATTTGATCTAATTACGGATGATATGGCGGAGGCGGTAAACGGGGCGAAATTGATCCTGGTTTGTATCCCGTCGGTTGCTCATGAGGTTTTCTTTGAACAGTTGGCTCCGCTGCTGACGGATGGACAGATCGTACATATCATTCCGGACAACTATGGATCTTTGCGTCTGAGAAAAAAACTGAGGGAGATTGGCAGCAGCGCGAAAGTTATCATTGGCGGATGGTCCAGCGCACCCTATGGAACCAGGATTGTGACGGAGGGCGGTGTGCCGACGCCGGAACAGTATCTGGTGTACCGGGCAATCACGCTGAGAGGTTCGGCGCTGCCCACTGTAGATACGGATGATTTTCTTGAGAGCATCAAATATCTTGGCTGCTTTGATTCTATCACTCAGGGGGATGGCCCGCAGAAAGGAAATACGGTGCTGGACATCGGCTTTTCCAATGTAAACCCTGTGATCCATGTGCCGGGCACCGTGCTGGGAGCTTCTGTGATGGAGAACTTTGGAAGAATTTACGGCGGCCACGACCGATTCCAGTATTCCATCTATTCTCATGCATTCTGCCCTTCCCTGTCAGAAGTGCAGGTTGCATTCTATGACGAGGAGACTGCCCTGGCAGATGCGATCGGGGTGGATCTTGCCCGGTACCCAAAGGAGGACTTCTTCTCCAGAGCCAGCATTCTGGGCCCGGAGTATATGGGAGAGGGCTGCATTGTCCCCTTTGAGGAGCAGTGGGAGACCGGTTTTACCACAGGACCGTTTTCCATTCAAAATCGTTATGTGACCGAGGACGTTCCTGTGGGCTGCCACGTTTACCATGAGCTTGGCAAAAAATTTGGTGTTCCTACGCCTGTGATTGATGCCATGATTACAATTGCCTCTGTCATGGTAGGAAAGAATTTTTACGAGAGCGGCGTTAAACTGGAAGAACTGGGAATCGGAAATTTGGATAAACAACAACTGCTGGAGTACCTGAATAATGGTGTTTATCCTGTGTAATGGGAGCGGATTTCTATGAACTATAATCGACAGCTTCTTAATGAAATAGATTTTTTTGAAATGATAAACCAGCCGGCACACTATACTGCCGGGTTTCCCATCGGCATTATCGCCATTGATCTGGTTTATCCGAAACTTCCGGGGAATGTGGTGAATGCGTCCACATACCCGTTCCCGGTGCTGTATGAGAAAGTGAGCTTTGAAATTGAAGAGCTGTTCCGTGGAGATAAACAAATTGAGGAACAGATCATAAGCGCGGCTAAAAAGCTGGAGCAGGAGGGAGTGCGGGCGATCATCGGAGCCTGCGGATTCTTTGCGCATTTTCAGAATTCCGTAAAAGCTGCAGTGAATGTTCCGGTTTATCTGTCCAGCCTCTGCCAGATTCCTGTCATTAAGACCGGGCTGAAGGCGGATCAGAAAATTGCGGTGATCGCCGCCAGCGGGGAGAGTGTGACAGACAGCCTGCTGGCAAATGTGGGGGCCGGCCGGGAAGATTGCCTGATATTTGATGTGGGCTCTTTGGAGAGTTTTGCTCCGATCCGCTGGGGAAAAACAAGCCTGGACAACGGAAAACTGACAGAAGATCTGATGGCTCTCGGCAAAAAGATACGCACTGAGTACCCACAGGTAGGAGCCATTTTGCTGGAATGCAGCGATCTTCCGCCCTATGCCTGGGCGATTCAAAAGGCCAGCTCACTTCCGGTCTATGATTT
Organism: uncultured Lachnospiraceae bacterium; assembly: GCA_902802515.1. Classification (GTDB taxonomy): domain Bacteria; phylum Bacillota; class Clostridia; order Lachnospirales; family Lachnospiraceae; genus Merdiplasma. Next base: position 3,524 of record CADCMM010000080.1, on the reverse strand, counting down.
TATCACGTTGATCAACTGGGTGGAGCAGGCTGTAACGCAGAAACCATACTATGGTATGTTCTAAGGAAACGCTGATTTAATCATCGTTTCCTTAGAAACCTCCGGTGGATCGCACGGATTATCAGAGGAAATTGCTGCTTCGCAGCGAAAATCCGGCGTGGGAAACGCATTAATCAGCGTTTCCCTAAATTAGATGAAATGAACGGAATAAAAATAACTTTAAAACTTTTGTATTGACAGAAACGAAAAGATATGTTAATTTAAATAAAACCACAGAAATCCTATAAGATAAATAGGAAAATGGATTGATACCCAATATCCTAGTTTTTACTTTGACATACTAGGAAAATTGGTGTATGATATCTGCAACTGTTTTTCACAAAAACGGATTTAGAAAAGGAGGACACGATGAAAAAGTATAACAAAATCAAAAAGACATTAGGCATCCTGTTGGCGGCAGCCCTGACCGTAGGAACGACCACAGCTGCTTTTGCAGAAGAGGCAGATAATGCCGTTGCTATTGACAAGGAGGCATTCGATGAACTGATCGCTTCCGGTATCATTGCTGATGATGCTGATATTGAAGAGAGCGAATGGGCGTCCGCAGTGAAAGAAGCAGGTGTTCTGCGCGTCGGCGGCACACGCACATCTTTCCTGTTCAGCCAGTTAGATGAGACAGATGACGGACTTCGCGGCTTTGACGCAGGTCTCTATCAGTTGCTGGCACGTTACATCCTGGGAGATGAGACAAAATTCGAACTGACACAGGTAACTTCTGATACAAGAGAATCGGTTCTGACCGGCGATCAGGTAGACGCAGTATTTGCCACCTATTCCATTACACCTTCCCGTCAGGAAGTGATTTCTTTCGCCGGACCCTACTATACTTCCCAGCAGGCTATCCTTGTAAAAGCTGGAAATGAAGAGATTACCGGAATTGAAGACCTGGCAGGCAAGACGGTGGCAACCCAGTCCGGTTCCACCGGTCCTGACATCCTGGCGGAGTATGCACCGGAAGCAATCGTTGAAGAATATCAGGATGATATTACAGCCCGTACTGCACTGGAACAGGGCCGTGTAGATGCTTATGTGACTGACTATACGCTGCTTCTGAATGCCATAGTTAAGAACCCAGATACCTATGAGATCGCGGGCGATGTGTTCGGTCCGGAAGACAATTACGGTATCGGACTTCCGAAGGACTCTGATGGTGTGGAATTTGTCAATGAATTCCTGAAAAAGATCGAAGAAGACGGCACATGGGAACAGCTGTGGCAGATCAGCCTTGGCGACCGTACCGGTATCGAAACAGCACCGGAGGCACCGGCTATCGGAGAATAAGCAGTTTTTTGTAACAGAGAAGATGAGAAGGGCTTTGGGGCGTTGGTCCTGAAGCCCTTATTGCTTAATTTGGAGGAGAGAATATGGGAGTAACGGAACTTCTCTCTCAGTATGGAGATAAGTATATACAGGCGCTTTTTACGACATGGAAACTCACCGCTCTGGCATTTGCGATCGCTTTTGTGATCGGAGTCCTCGTCACAGTCATGCGGGTAAGTCCGCTTAAACCTTTAAGGGTGGTGGGAGACATCTATGTGCATATATTCCGCAACATTCCGGGAGCTTCTCTGCTGATCATTCTTGTTTACGCTTTGCCCTATCTGAATGTTGTGTGGTCTTATTTTACCTGCGTTCTGATCGCGGTATCGCTGATACCCGCCGCATTTTGTTCGGAATATCTGATGGCTGGTATCAACACCATAGATATTGGTCAGATCGAAGCGGCGCGTTCCATTGGTATGACATTTACCCAGGTGATCAGCAAGGTAGTAATTCCCCAGGCACTTCGGGCAAGTGTACTGCCCCTGACCAATTTGCTGGTTGCTACCATGCTCACTACCGCACTGGCATCTCAGGTTCCGCTAAATCCCAGGGATTTAACAGGTCTGGTAGCTCATATTAATACGCACGCGGTAGGCGGAATCACTGCATTTGTGATTTCAGCAGCATTGTACTGTGCCACCGCAGTAGTGATCGGGCAGATAGGAAATCGAATTGACAGGAAAGTGAGGATACTGCGATGAGTAATGCACATGTTTCCGTCCGGGACGCGCTATACGAGGCGCCCGGCCCCAAAACCCGCAGGCGCACAGCAATAGGAACCGGCATCGCATTGGCTGCGATTGCTTTCCTGGCAGTGGGCGTGGTCAGGCAGTTTTACATTACCGGGCAGTTGGATTCAAAATACTGGTCTATTTTTACGAAATCGACCACATGGAAATTCCTTGGTCAGGGCATTGCAGGTACATTGGAGGTCGCCCTGACAGCAGGGGTAATTACGTTTGGACTTGGCTTTCTGCTCATGCTGGGAAGAATCAGCGACAGCAAGGTGGTCAGAGGGATTGCTACTGCGCTGGTGGAATTTACCCGGGGTGTTCCAACGCTTCTTTTTCTTTATTTTTTCTTTCTTGTGGTACCTCAGTTTGGGCTGACACTGCCGTCTTTCTGGAAAATCACTTTGCCTGTGGCAATTTCCGCCTGCGGCGTTGTGGCGGAGGTGTTTCGTTCAGGGGTAAAGGCAGTGCCGAAGGGTCAGAGGGAAGCTGCCCTTTCCATTGGAATGAGTAAAAGCCACGTTTTCTTGAAGGTTGTATTTCCCCAGGCGATCCGTTATGTGATCCCGGCACTGCTCTCAGAGCTGGTGATCGTGGTAAAAGATACCACATTTGCTTATGTGGTTACTTTCCCGGATCTAATGCAGAATGCCAAAGTACTGATCTCCAACTATGATGCGCTGCTTTCCGTGTATCTGGTTGTGGCTGTGATTTATATTCTGATCAATTACCTGCTCAACAGGGCGTCTGATTTTGCTGCAAGACGCAGAAACCGTACCCTGATGGCAGCGCAGCAGAATGGAAATAAAGGAGTGTAGTTATGGAGAAACAAAGCAAACCAAATACACCGGAACAGACTCCGGTGATCGAACTGAGGCATGTAGATAAGCATTATGGCCAGCTGCATGTGCTGAAGGATATCAATTTAAGTGTAAAAAAAGGAGAAGTTGTGGTAATTATCGGACCTTCCGGATCCGGAAAGTCTACTCTTTGCCGGACCATAAACCGGATGGAAACCATCAACTCAGGTGAGATCCTGATCGATGGAACGGCGATCCCCCAGGAGGGAAAGGAACTTGCAAGGCTCCGGGCTCAGGTGGGCATGGTATTCCAGTCCTTTAACCTATTTGCACACAAGACAATTTTGGACAATGTCACTCTGGGGCCAACAGATGTGCTGCACGTTCCCAAAAAAGAGGCCCGCGAGGAGGCGATAAAGCTGCTGAAGCGAGTGGGGGTAGATACCCAGGCGGCTAAATTACCGGCGCAGCTCTCCGGCGGCCAGCAGCAGCGCGTTGCCATTGCCCGCTCACTTGCCATGCATCCCAAGGCAATTTTGTTTGATGAACCCACCAGCGCGCTGGATCCGGAGATGATCGGTGAAGTGCTGGATGTAATGACAGAGCTTGC
>CADCMM010000079.1 GCA_902802515.1 uncultured Lachnospiraceae bacterium | reverse complement strand
GTGAATTATGAGGACTTAAAGCAAAAAGTATTACAAAATGAGGGCGGATTTATGGAAGTAGAAAAAGTAAAAGATTATGAGCAGATTGAAATACCATTTGGAGACTAATTGAAATTCAATAAATAGGGGGTGACTAAAATTCAGGAAATTAGTTTATGTGAAAAGGCTTTGCTGACGGTTCCTGAGATGATGGCATATACAGGTTGGGGAGAAAATACAGTAAGAAACGAATTAAATCATCCCAAATGTTCCTATGTAGTTAGAATGGGAAAGCGGGTTTATGCGAATAGAAAACTGTTGGAGAAATATTTGGACAGTATATCAGGAAAATAGGTGGAAAATGGAGTAAAAAGATGCTATAATATAATACATATTTTTTACTCCATACCTTTCGCAAAAGAAAGGAATGGAAAGATCAATGGGAAAGGATTTGAATGGAAGAGAATTAGGAAAAGGAATATCACAAAGGCCAGATGGAAGTTATATGGCTCGTTTTGTCGATCAGTATAAAAAGCGGCATACATTTTATGATCGTGATTTAAAGGCTTTGAGGCGGAAATTTGAGAAAGAAAAATATGAATTAGAACATGGGCTTTATGGCGATTGTTCAGATATTACCGTATCGGAATGGTTTGAAGAATTTTTAAAACTGTACAAGGTTGGAAAAGTGAAAGAAACCACTTTATATAGGATGAAACAAACCTTTTCGCCCTGTGAAAAGAATGTGCTTGGAAGCATAAAGTTAAAAGATATAAAAGCGGTTCACATTCAGGAACTAATTAATAAACTTCATGCTAGCGGCTATTCATATGGGACATTAAACTTGTTAAAATCGTTATTAGGTGAGATGTTTAAAAGGGCAATGGGAAACGGTTATATGCTGAGAAATCCCTGTGATTCTGTAGTGCTTCCCAAAAAGGTTAAATACGAACCACGGTACTTGGCAGGGTGGGAGCAGGAGATGTTTTTAGATGCGGCGAAAAACTATTATCATTATGACATCTTCTGTGCGAATTTGTCTTTTGGGGTACGCATCGGTGAGGCTCTTGGGTTAAAATGGGAAGATGTTGACTTTGAAAAGAAAACTATTCATATTCAGAGAACCTTGCATTATGGTAAACTGGAGGAAGATGATAATTGTCATTTTTTCTTTACATCACCCAAAACGGAGACTAGTGACAGAATCATTCCGTTGCTTCCTGAAACAGAAGCAGTCTTGAAACGAGTAAGAAAAAGGCAGTTGACAAACAGAATGTATTATGCATCCAGATGGAAACAGGAAGAACCGTTTGTTAATCTGGTTTTTACTACTCAACAAGGGGCTCCGGTACGGTATGGAGATGTGAATAGGACGATAAAGCAAGCTGTGGTGAAAGCAAATTTGCAAGAAGAGCAACTGGCGAAACTGGAAGACCGGGAACCGCATTTTCTAAAAGAATTTTCTCCACACTGTTTTCGCCACACATTTGTTACCAGATGTAAAATGAACGGAATCGACTATGAAACGATACAGCTATATGTTGGACATAATGATAAGAAAATGACGGCGTATTACGATCATAATGAGCCAGAAATGGATGTGGCAAGGCTGTCTAAAGTGAGCTTTTTAAACGTGGTGTAAATATGGTGTAAACCAAATTTGAGAGTGCAAAAAATAGTGGAAATACCGGCATTAAAAGCATTATGCCGTATGTAGCGGAGTAAGTGATAGAGGAATAAGAGATTTAAGAGACTGCAGCGTCAGTCTCTTTTTTAATCTTAAGAAATTATGTTGTTTACTTCTCTTCCTGAAAAGATTATACTGTAAATAAGTTTTTAGCGCCATTTTGAGAGAAAGTGTTACTATTCACAGCCTGTTTGAAATCGGGTTCTGGCTTGGTATGCTTGCATGGATAAGACAGGTTCTGATTTCAAACAAGGCTTGCGAAGCAGGAACCTCCCCCACAACCTCAGACATAAGCGTCGTAAGACGCGGCAGACGTGCGCAGCACGGATGGTCGCAGGTCTGTTGGCGGAGGGGCTGTGAATAGTAACGAGAAAGTGGAGTTTGCTTACGGGTAAGCGCAGTGACAAGGAACCCTGAGAGAGTATAAGGAGGAATCATTATGAAGAACAGAGCCAAAGGATTTTTGGCGATCGTTATGGCGGCATCCATGTTGATCGGACAGAGTGGACTGACTGCTCTGGCAGAAGCGGAGACAGCGCAGGAAGCGGTGGAGGAGGCCCAGGCGCTTGCAGCTGAAGATGTGACGGAGGCACCGACAGAAGCCCCGGCTCCTGAAACGGAGGCGCCCACAGAAGCACCCACAGAAGCCCCCACGGAAGCTCCGGCTCCCGAAACGGAAGCGCCCACGGAAAAGCCGACAGATCCTGTTATAGAAGAAGATCCCACGGAAGCCCCGGTTCCTGAAACGGAAGCGCCCACGGAGCCGGCGACAGAAAAAGTGACGGAAAAGGCAACGGAAAAAGAGACAGAGAAGAGGACAGATACGTTCACCTGGACAAAGGACGGCTTGAAAGTGACCGTAAAACTTTCCGGCAAGGATGAACTGCCGGTCAGCACAAAACTTTCCGTGGAAAAACAGACATCAGGAAGTGATGCCGGGAGAAAAGCGGAAGCGCTGGTGGAAGCCGCGGTAAAGAAAGGGCACAGAGAACTGGCAGGGGCTGCTTATTACAAGATAGCATTGACGGCAGATGGGAAAGGGGCTGATCTGTCAGGTAAGATTGATGTTACCATGGAATTTGACAATAGCCTGGATCTGGGATTATCGCCGTATGCCCAGGCGGAAGCCGCAGTTTTTGAAGTGGGAAAAACCGGAGCAGATCTTGTAGATGAATTGAAATTGGATGAAGATCTGAAGGTAAAGAAGGTGCGGCTTTCTGCAGACGCTTCATCAACCATCGTGATTGCCGGTATTCAGAATCGTGAAAACGACGGACGTAAAATAAAGAAGAAAGATTTGGAAGACGCACTGGAGGATGTACTGGACTACGCAGTAGTGGCAAATGAGTACAGCGGCCAGAAGAGCCAGGATGTATTGGCTGACAAATATAAAGAGAATAAGGATGACGAAACCGCAGAAACGGAAGCTCTACAGGATGCGAATGCTGCGGATGCAGAGAATATCCTGAAAGACCTGTCTAAATCTTCATTGATCCTCGCAAATGGCGTCAGTTCCGATGAAGTGAAAATTGTCAACTTTTATCTGGACGAGGAGGAAGAATTTCCGGAAGAAGCGCTTGCGAAGCTGCTGAAAGATGATGATCTGGATCTTTCGGAAGATATTCTTGTAGTGAATATAGTAACAGCAAAAAAGGATCAGAAACTGAAACTGCCGGTCTTCGGCCTGAAGAAAAAGCAGGAAGAACATGTGATCTATAATGTGGTTGCTGAGGATGGAGACGAGTTCATTGCATTTACCGGTGAAATTGAACTGAAAAAAGAAGGGACGGGCACGTATATCGTTTCGGAGGGATCCATTGATGTTACCAGAGGACTTCTGGGCGCTGTTTATGCAGATAAAGTTACTGCCGAGAAAGTGCAGAAGGCGGTGATCGGAGAGAGCGAAACCGAAGAGGCGACAGAGGGGATTACAGAAACCGAGACGGAAGCGGTAACGGAAGAGAGCACAGAGACCGAGACGGAAGAGATCACAGAGACCGAGATGGAAGCGATAACGGAAGAAATCACAGAGACCGGGACGGAAGAAATCACGGAAAAGATCACAGAAACCGAAACAGAAGAGGCGACGGAAGAAATTACGGAAACCGAGACGGAAGCAGCGACCGAAGACATTACCGAGACCGAGATCGAAGCCATGACGGAAGAAATCACCGAGGGTGAGACGGAAGAGGCTCTTATTGAGGAGACGGAAGCAGCGACAGAAGTTATCGATGAAGAAGATGCGGAGGAAGTATCTCTGGATACGACCGAGCTGGCCGCGTCTGCCGGAAAACTGACAGTTACCAAGAAAGCAGACAATGATGAGGCGGTTGAGGGAGCTGTGCTGGTATTAGAAGCAGCGGCTGATATTACTCCGGCAAAAGAGGTGACGGTTAAGGGCAAGGATGGGAATAATGTTACCTTTGAGGCAAATGAGGCGGCATACACGAAAGGAACCGAGATCTATCGCTGGACGACAAAAACGACACCTGCGGAAGAGGAGATTGGAGATTATCTGATTCCTGGTGGTTCTTACAAAATCAGAGAAGAAACAACGCCCGGAACAGAATATTCCAAAGCGGGGGATTATTATTTCTCAGTAGATCCCGATGGCAAGATGAAAAACAGTAACGGAGAGGAGATCACATCCGTTACTATCATAGACAGTTTGACAAATGAGAATACGTTGAAGGTGGCGGTGGTAGACGCTGACGCGACTTCCACTTATCTGAGCGGCGCCGAGTTTGTGATCATGGATGAGGACGGTTCTCTGCTGAAAGACGCGAACGGCAATCCGTTTACCTTTATTTCAGAGAATAAAGTAATACAGCTTAATCTGGATACAACGCTTAATCTGGCGGATACCGAATTGCAGTCATTCCGGATTGTGGAGTTAAAGACAAGAAGCGGATATCAGTTTACAGATTTCTCTGAAGCTGTGATTTCCATTTCCAGGGATGAAGATGGCAATATTTCTCTGGTGCTGCCGGAGGGAAGCAAATATACAAAGGATGGCGTTCTGACCTTCAAAAACAGGAAAGAGCCCACCGGCGCGGCAGGGACCATTTCTGTCGAAGTACGCAATTACTATGACAACGATCCAACGGACGATGAACCGGGAGCGCAGATTTATGCTACCAACGGTGCGACCTATTATGTGGCGCTGTTCTCCGATGCGGATAAAAAGAACCGCGTCAGCGATGTAAAGACAGTTAAAATAAAAAAAGGCTACAAAATGGGAAGAGTAAAGTTTGAAAAACTGATCAGTGGAACGTATTACCTGGCAGAGACAGACGAATATGGAAACGTGATCGGCGATATCGCGGATCCGAAGCAAGCCTTGGATGATTTTTACGCAGAGTTTGTTCATAACGGAAAGAAGACCTACAAGGTGGTGATCAAGGTAGATGAGGAGAGCCAGACCGCGGCAGATACAGAGGTTGTGAATTTAAATAACCAGTATTTCAAGTTACTGCCGGGCTTTACTTATACCGCGACTTTCACCGTTACCAAAGTAGTGAAAGATTCGGATGGAAGCGAATTACTGAGCAACAATACGTTTTATGTAGGAGTATACACGAAAAACTCCAGCGGCAAGTATGCGTATATCGGCAAAAAGGCAATTAAAATGGGCGGTGCGTCGCAGAAAACTGTCACCATAGAGCTGCCCATGAGCGCTTCTGTGAAAGAAAAGAGCGTGATGGTAAAAGAGGTGGATTCTAAAGGCAATGAAGTGAAGAGCGGTGAGGCTTACGACATTAAGGTGGAACCCGGTGAGATCGTTCTGAAGCGGGGAGATACCGAGACTCCATCCGTGACCATCACAAACACCAAGATAAAAGGAAGCACGGAAGAGACTGAGACCGAGGATCCCGGGGATCTTGGAGATGGAAAGGCAGAGTTGAAGCTGACCAAGAAAGTCATCTATAAAGATACAGCGATCCGTGTGAATTCCGTTTACTATATCGGTATTTTTGATGATGCAGGGCTGAAGAACCTCCGTTATAAAAAGGCTATGACGTTCAGCAATGCCAGTGAACTGACGGCCACGTTGAAAATTAACCTGAATAAGCTCTCGTCAAGGGAGATCACTTTCTACTTTGCCGAGGTGGATGAGCAGGGCAAACCGCTTAGCGGCGGCAAGACCTTTGGATATGATATCAGCCTGAATAAGAAATCTGTGACGCTGAACAGTAAGAATATGGCGGATGAGGTAGTGGTAACCAATACCGTGATCGACGGCGGCACTGCGCAGCAGCAGCTGACGGATCCAAGCAGCGGCTTTGCGGGCGACAGTGCGGCGCTGGCTACGGCACAGAGCCTGGCGGCGGACAGCAACAGCAGCGGAAAGACAAAAACGGGAGATAGCAGTCCCATCACACCGCTGATCATTGTATTGATCGTATCGGCAGCAGTGATCTTAATAGCAATACTGGTATTGGTGATGAGAAAGAAAAGCAGAAAATAGAGAATAAAAGAGGGCTGTCGGTGACAGCCCTTTTTGTATACGCATTATCCTCTCATGAACCGGCTCAAAAACTCTTTTGTCTGAGCATTCTGAGGATTTTCAAAAATCTGAGCGGGTGGCCCTTCCTCTGCGATAACTCCGTCGGCCATGAATACTACGTGGTTGGAGACGTCTCTTGCGAAGGCCATCTCATGGGTTACGATGATCATGGTCAGTCCTTCGCCGGCCAGAGTGCGCATGACTTCCAGAACTTCTCCCACCATCTGTGGATCCAGTGCTGAGGTAGGTTCATCAAAGAGAAGTACTTCCGGTTCCATAGCAAGAGCCCGGGCGATAGCTACACGCTGCTTCTGCCCCCCGGAGAGCTGCCGGGGTTTCGCGTTGATATAAGGGGCCATGCCAACTTTATCCAGAAAGAATAAAGCATTCTTTTTCGCTGTGGCTGCATCCCGTTTCAGCACTTTCATTTGACCCACCATGCAGTTTTTCAGCACGTCCATGTTGTTGAACAGATTAAAGTTCTGAAATACCATCCCCACATGCGAACGATAAGATGCCGCGTTTACAGTGGCGTTGGTAATATCTTCACCGTGGTAGAGTACTTCGCCAGTAGTGGGCGTTTCCAGGAGATTCAGACAACGCAGCAGGGTGGACTTTCCGGAACCGGAAGCGCCGATGATGCAGGTGACATCTCCGGTAGAAACAGAGAAATCAATATCTTTCAATACTACATTGGTGCCAAAAGTCTTGCTGAGGTGATGAATGTCCAGAATTATATTATCTTTAGTCATTCGGGATCACCTCCTCTTTCTTTTTATCCGGATACTTGAACATACCGCTGGTGTAGGCCAGGGTGTCGGT
>CADCMM010000078.1 GCA_902802515.1 uncultured Lachnospiraceae bacterium | reverse complement strand
ACCAGCACACCGGAGACAATGGCAATCTGCCAGCTATATTGCACCGGCATTCTGCGAATCAGATAAACCACCAAAAAAACAGCCGTCAATATCACCAGCGTTACCAACAGTTCTCTTCGCATGAGCAGTCCCTGAAATAATTCCATAATATGGTTGAAAAATGCTTCACCAAACTGGTCAACAGCTCCCTTGCTGTTTCTCAGATACTGCCCAAGCGTGCTCACCGCACATCCGCAAATGATTCCCACAAGAGCTCCCGGTCCCACCATAAGAGCGCACACCAGAGGCAGTGCCAAAGGTATTTTCCACCCGATACAGAGCGCTGTCAGAACTACCACATAAGCCTGCTTGGGAATAAAGCAGAAATAAAACAGGAGCATAATGATCAATACAACACCGCCCACAATAGCAGCCTCCAGGGAGACTCCATAAAACTGTGCTGTCAGATAGACAGTTCCTGCCAGGAGCAGCGCGTTTGACGGCAAAAAAGAACAAAACGCCGCTATGATCAAAACAACGGTGAGTTGACCCAGCGGTTCTATAACGCCACCGTTTTCCCGCACATAAAACAACGCCAAAAAGGCAATGACAAATTTGAGAGCCGCAGTCAGATAAGTATCATTTCTGGAATAAAAACGGATTAATGCCTCTTTCCCCTTAATCAGCCCATGCATCCTGTCTCCTCCATCGCCTGCAGGTCTTTCAACAGTTCTTCGTATTCCCTGGCATACCGCAGATCACGATAGTACCTGGAAGACGCACACAAAAATGTGATAACCATAGCAACCAGAAGCAGCATCAGATATGCAGTCAATATCCCAATTCCCAGTAATTTCAACTGCCCCTGTGCGGTAACCATCAAAATAAAATCCACACTGCCTGCACTCCACACACACAAGATCATCAAAAAAATGACTGTGACGCGAAGTGCGTTTTTCAGCAGCGGGATTCCAATATAATCACTGCGAAAGCTCTCTCGTACCCCTCGCAGCTGCTTTCCTTTTTCTTTCTCTAACATTGCCAGACGCGACATCAGATATATTTTTTCCTGATTCAGCATGCGGTCACTTCCCGTCCGTGCACAGAATGCACTCTTTATATCGTAATTATATCACATTCCGTTTCGCATGCCTACTGTTTATTTACTATTTTAATTCATCAGGAACACGCCAAAATTCAGATATGCGGCGAAAGTCACCCAAAGCAAATAGGGGACTAACAGTTTTGCTGCTGTCTCGTCAATCTTTCTAAATTTGGAGATCATAACCAGTATCAATACCCAAAGTATCACCAGCCAGAAAAAGGAAAATAGGTACCAGCCAAACCGAAAGAAAAAAATAGGCCAGAAAAAGTTAAACAAAAGCTGAATGCCATAAATCACCAGCGCCTGCCGCACCTGCGGATCCTCTGTGCCCTGCCGGTAAATAAGATAAGACGCGATTCCCATCAGCACAAACAAAATCGTCCATACCACCGGAAACAGCCACCCCGGAGGGGACAGAAGCGGTTTATTCAGCAGTTCAAATTCTGCCATAGAATCTTTTGTCAGCAATGAGGACAACGCTCCCACCGCCAATGGAATCAGAATACAGATTGCCAGTACACCCTTTTTTGTTTTCATTGTAACCTCCTGTGAAAAATGAGTTTTTCACAGTATATGCAAAATCAGCTGTGATCATACAGATCATTTGCAGGTTCTCTCCTCTTTAATATGGCCTTTCTGTATATGTTTCTCAATGAGCTTTGCAGTGTAATCAGCCAGCGTTTCCGAGCCGTATCTGGTCTTCCCCTGTCTTCCCATAACCTGCGCAGCAGTCACACCGTGCTCTACCCAGTCGCCTCCGTCATTGCTGTCATTGAGAAGAAGCGGCTGAAAATTGTCCATGGCATGCGCAAACTTCGCCTCCGGTGTTTCATACGCCTCGAATTCCTCAAACAGAGACTGCAATTCTTCTTTCTGATCCTCCGGGAGCAGAGAAAAAATACGTTCTTTTGCACGCTCTTCCCGTACTTTCTGTGTTTTCAATCCTTCTGCGTCATAGGCATAGGTATCTCCAGCGTCAATCTCCACAATATCGTGTATAAGGCACATGATTAGCACACGGGTTATATCAATCTCTTCATTGGCATATTCCCGCAAAAGATATGCCATAATCGCCATATGCCACGCATGTTCCGCGTCATTCTCTCTGCGACCATGTCCCGACAGATGCGTCTGGCGCTGAATCAATTTTTCCTTATCAATCTCCAAAATGAAATCCCTCTGTCTTCGCAGCCGTTCCTGATCCATGATCACTTCCACCTTTCCACAGCATCACCCGTAATACTCTTTCTGTCATCTTGCTCCGACAAAAAGTGTTCCGACTTTTTTCCCGTCCGCAATATCGTATAGTACATCCGGGTTTTTTCCGTTTGTGACGATAACGCTCACTCCCTGCCGGGTAGCAATATCCGCTGCCTGAAGCTTTGTTCGCATTCCGCCGGTTCCACGCCGGGAGCCGGCTCCGCCCGCCAGTTTGTAGGTCTCCTCATCGATCGTCTCAATTCTGCTAATGAGTTTTGCATCCTTATAAAGTCTCGGATCTTTGTCGTAAAAGCCATCAATGTCAGACAAAATGATCAGTCTGTCCGCATTACACAGAACGGCAACCACTGCTGAGAGCATGTCGTTATCACCGAACAGCTTTTCCTCAGACTCAATTTCTGTATAACTGACAGAATCGTTCTCATTCACAATAGGTATAATATTCTGCTCCAACAGTGCCTCAAAGGTATTAGAGATGTTTTCTTTCTTCTCCTCCTCACTGATATCATCCGCGTTCAGAAGGATCTGTGCATATCATAATAGCTGAAAAACTTATCATACAGGAACATATTCTCGCACTGCCCAACGGCAGCAGCAGCCTGTTTCATCCGCATCTCCTTCGGTTTTTCCGGAAGGTGCATCTTGTTCGCGCCCACGGCGATCGCCCCGGAAGACACCAGGATTACTTCGTTCCCCATGTTCTGTATGTCGGCCAGCGTCATGACCAGACGCTCCATGGTTCGAAGATTACTGTTGCCCGATTCATTTGTCAGTGTAGATGTTCCTACTTTTACTACAATACGGTGTTTCTTTCTCATAATTTCTCCTCCAAAGCAACAATGGATTATCAAAAATTCTATTCCGCTGCTACAGCGCTCCCCACAGGAAAAGCAGCAGTACAATGACGATGGCAAACACCGCCAGATAAACGACTCCGATCAGAAGGGAGGCTCCCAATGCGCCGCGGATTACTGCCCTGCGTTCCTTGCGGTCAAACTGTTGTGTCTGATCGTGAAACGGCATAGAGACTATAGAGCGTCTCTCTACGCTGCTCATATCCGCAACCGTGCGGCCGTCATCGTCATCGTACTGTCTTTTTCCCATTTCGGTCTCTCCTAATTATTCATAATTATGACACACTACATAATGTCCCGGCTCAATTTCTTTCTGAACCGGAGTCTCGCTCTTGCACCGCTTTGTGCAGTATTTGCAGCGGGTGTGGAACTTACATCCCGTCGGAGGATTGGCCGGTGACGGGATAGAGCCCTCCAGCACGATCCGGTTCATTCTTGCTTTCGGATCCGGAATCGGAATCGCCGAGAACAACGCCTTCGTGTAGGGATGCAGTGGGTGGGCAAAAATATCTTTTTTATCGCCGTACTCCACCAGATTTCCCAGATACATGACGCCCACGGAGTCAGAAATATGCTCCACCACGGACAGATCGTGGGAGATAAACAGGTAGCTCAGCTGCCTTTGTTCCTGCAGATTTTTCAGCAGATTGATGATCTGCGCCTGGATGGACACATCCAGCGCCGATACCGGCTCGTCACAGACCACAAACTCCGGGTTCAGCGCCAGCGCTCTGGCGATGCAGATCCTCTGTCTCTGGCCGCCGGAGAATTCGTGGGGGTAACGTGTCTTGTGGAAGGGCTGCAATCCGCACTCATCCATGACGCGGTCAAGATAATCCGTGTATTCTGCTTTTGATACCAGATTATGTTCCCGGACCGCTTCCCCGATGATCTCACCGATAGGAAGGCGCGGGGACAGGGAGGAAAACGGATCCTGGAAAATGATCTGCATCTTTGTGCGCAGCGTTCTCAGTTCTTTATCAGACAGATCATAGATCTCCTGCCCGTCAAACAGAACCTGTCCGTCCGTCTTTCCGCCGTTCAGACGCAGGATGGTGCGGCCAGCGGTAGTCTTTCCGCATCCGGATTCCCCCACCAGACCCATTGTAGTTCCGCGCTTCAGATTAAATGTAACCCCGTCCACCGCCTTTACCTGGCCGACCACACGGTTCATCATACCTCCCTTGATGGGAAAGTATTTCTTTAAATTATTTACCATAAGGATATATTGGGGATCATAGGTTACCGGCACAGTTTGCGCGCCAATTTGCATCGTTTTCTTCTCTGTCATCATCTGTCCCCTCCTTCCTCACTCTGTCTCTCAACCTGGACCTGATATTTGAGATCATAACGGTAGCAGCTCACCTTGTGAGTCTCAGAAAGACTGATCTCACAGGGGTACTCGCCGTCACAGCAGGAAAGCCGCCTTTCGCAGCGATCCCGGAAATAGCAGTAATTTGGCATATCTACCGGATTTGGCACTTTACCTGGAATGGAATAGAGTTCCTTCACTTCTTTTCCCACTACCGGTTTGGATTCCATCAGACCAATCGTGTATGGATGGGAAGGATGGTAGAAGATCTCTTCCGCTGTTCCTTTCTCCACAATTCTTCCCGCGTACATCACCACGATGTAATCCGCCATCTCAGCGATCACGCCAAGATCGTGGGTGATCAGCATGATGGAGGAATTGATCTTATCCTTCAGATTGCGAAGGAGATCCAGAATCTGTGCCTGGATCGTCACATCCAAAGCTGTGGTTGGTTCGTCCGCAATAATAACTTTCGGATTGCAGGCCAGCGCCATAGCAATCATAACACGCTGGCGCATGCCGCCGGATAGCTCGTGGGGGAACATCTTGTACACGCCCTCACTGTTGGCGATACCCACCATTTCCAGCGCTTCTATCGTCCTCTTCTTAATTTCTTCTTTCGTCTTTCCCTCGCCGTCATGGAGGGCGATCACTTCGTCCACCTGATCTCCGATCCGGAATACCGGATTAAGGGAAGTCATGGGTTCTTGAAAGATCATGGACACCGCGTTTCCACGGATCTGTCTCATCTTCTCCTGAGGCGTATTTGCGATCTCATATGCCTTATTACCCAGATTCAGCCGGATGCTTCCGGACACGATCTGCCCCTGGGGCCGCTGAAGCAGCTGCATCAGGCTCAGGGAGGTCACCGATTTTCCGCAGCCGGACTCTCCCACGACGCCCACCGTTTTTCCGATGGGAACCTCAAAGGAAACACCGTCCACGCTCTTGACTGTTCCGGCATCCGTGAAGAAATAGGTGTGAAGATCATCAAATTCTACTGCGTTATTCGGATCTTTCATCTCTGTCAGATATTCTTTCTCCGGAACATTTTTTCTCTTCCATTTCTTTTCCAGTTCACCGGTGATCTTCCGGTTGGATTTTGAAATTGCGCGGATCTCTTTGGCAGAAAGATAGCCTGCCTCATTCTTTTTCTTAGCCATATCCTTCCTCCTTACCGTTTCATCTTCGGGTCAAATGCGTCTCTTAAGCCATCACCCACCAGGTTGAAGGCCAGAACCGTTGCCAGAAGGCAGATACCTGCCGGTATCCAGATAAACCAGAAATTGGTCAGGACATAGGTGTCATTGACATCATTGATAATATTTCCCCAGGAAGCGAAGGGGAATTTTACGCCCAATCCCAAGAAGGAGAGGGTCGCCTCCGTGATGATCGTGGAACCCAGGCTCATGGTCATGGTAACGATCAACTGCGGAATAACATTCGGGATCAGATGCCGGAAAATTCTCCTGGAAGCCCGTACTCCCGTGGCTTCCGCCGCTGTCATAAATTCCTGTTCCCGCAGGGACAGAATCTGTCCGCGTACCAGACGTGCCACACCGGGCCAGCCCAAAAATCCCAGGATCAGCATCAGATAAAACATTCGGATCTGCGGGTCTATTCGCATAGCGTCCATCGCCGCTCCCAGAATAATGATCAGCGGCATAGACGGAATACAGTAAAACACATCCACGATACGCATGATCAGGTTGTCCACCCAGCCGCCGCAGTATCCGGCCAGTCCGCCCAGGATCACACCGAGAACTGTCTCGATGATCACGACAATAAACCCGATATACAAAGAGACTCTGCCGCCATACATCAGGCGGGTCAGCATATCCATACCGTTTCGGTCCGTACCCAGCCAGTGCTCTTTTGACGGAGCGGAATACGTATCAAAAACTTTTGTCTCCACGGTCTGAAGCACAGCATATGACTTGCTGGCTGCGTCATAGGTAACCGTGTAGCTGGCCTCGGTTCCATCCTCGTCCGTGAATACAAAGTCCATGTTTCCATCCTGGATGGAGGTCACAAGTTCTTCCTTAAACGTCCTGGTCAAAAACACATCGCTCATAATAGCCTGGACGATAAAACGACTTGCATAGGCCACTTCCTCTGTTCCTTTATAGATGCTTCCGTCCTCGGCAACCGTATATTCCACGCCGTCCAATGTGAAACTATCCTCACCGACAGCAATGGCCTGCAGGATCTCACATTGAAGATCAAAGGCTACCTCTCCATCGGAAGTTACGGAACTCACTGTATCATAGGTGGCAAAAGCCACGGGATCTTCCTTTCCATCCTCATAGATGACACAGAAATCTTCACCAATCTCCTCATAGGTATAGGTCGTTCCTTTTTTTCCCTCAAAAGAAGTCTTGCCAGTCTTTCGGGCAATAACAAACTTTGCCTGGGCCACCGATGGGAAACTGTCTTTCGTTGCTGTGACATACCGAAATTCCGTATTTTCTTTTACGGCAGCGTACTGTTTGTTCTGTTGGGTCGTCCTGTAAAACAATTGATCTTCCCGGTAAGGCGTGATCAATCCTCCCACAAAAGAAAACAAAAACATTGCGATCAAAATAATCGTACCCGTCACCGCCACCCGGTTGCGGATAAAACGCCGCACCACAAGAGCTCCGGGTGACAGGGTTTTCACCCGTCGGTCATCGTTCAGGGAAAACTGCTCTTTTTCCTGATTCTCAGGAGCATTCGTATTCTTTTCTAACTCGCTCATCCCATACGACCTCCTTTTCCTAAGCAATGCGAACCCTGGGATCCACAACAGCGTACAAAATATCTGAAATCAGGTTTCCCAGCAAAGTCAGTATCGCAAGAAATACCATATAAAACATGGAGAACGGTATGTCCCCGGCGATCATTGACTGATAGGAAACATAACCAATACCCGGAATCGCGTAAAGTGTTTCTGTGATCAATGCACCGGAAAACAGTCCCGGCAGGGAACCGCCCAGCATGGTCACCAGCGGGATCAGAGTATTCCGGAAAGCATGGTGATAGATTACCTTGCTCTCCGAGAGTCCTTTTGCCCGGGCAGTGCGAATATAGTCCGCATTCAATACTTCCAGCATATTCGTTCTGGTATAACGCATCAGAGAACCAATGCTGATCACCACCAGTGTGATGATGGGCAGCACCAGATGATGCGTCTTGTCCGCCAGCTGTCCCAGGGAAGATAACTGTTCATAGTTTCTTCCGATCAGCCCGCCCAGGTCAAACCATCCCAGCTTTACACAAAACAAAAGTTTGAGCAGAGACGCGAAAAAGAACGTCGGGAGAGAGAAACAGGCTAGTGCAATGATCGTAATCGTATAGTCTGTCCTGCTGTATTGTTTCGTCGCTGCAATAATTCCCAGAGGAATAGCAATCAATATCTCCAAGAGGAATGCCACTGCTCCCATCGCAAAAGAGATCCAGATGGCGTCGTGGAATTTGTCCACCACCGGGACAGTCCATTTCCAGCTGTCTCCGAAATCACCCCGCAGGGTTCTCCCGCACCAGTCAATAAATCCGGGAATGATTCCCTTGTCCATTCCATAAGTCGCTGATAACTGCTGCATCCACTCTTCGAAACTCTTAGATCCCGGCTGCATGGATTTTGCCCTCGCCACTTCCTCCAGATAGGAGGTAGGCAGGCAGCGCATCAACACATAGATGATGAACGCAACCAATACCAGAAGCACCGCAGAGATCAGCAGTCTCTTGATTATAAATTTCTTCATGAGTCACCTCTTACTTACTATAAAAACACAGAGTGTGTCGCGATCTGCAAAAACGAGCTGCTGCACTAACTGCAGCAGCCCCTTGTAAAATCCGTTTATAATTCCAAAGACTTGGGATCAGTTCATCTCTATATTTTCAATCTCAGAAGCCCAGCCATAGAACGTGGTGATATCCGGAGTTACGGTATCCATGTTCACGCGCTCGGTACTGAAAATGATAGCGTTCTGTCTCTGATAAGTCGGAATCTCGCAAGCCCAGCTGATAATGGTATCCAGGCAGGCTTTGTACATCAGCTTGCGGTATTCCTGATCGGTGGATTCGCGTGCCGCCAGGATCATCTCATCCAGCTCAGCGTCCTCGATCTGGTACATATAGTTGGATCCGCCTGCTTCTCTATCTTCATCCTCGATACCGGAGAAGTAAACCTGATACATATCCGGGTCAACCGTTGCCCCCCATGCTGCGCACCACATATCTACCTGGTATGCCTCAAGTCCGGTCCACAGATCGGAAGAGTTGGTCAGATCCGTCACGATGAGGTTGATGCCCAGTTCTGCCAGCGCATCTCTCGCCAGTGTCAGGATCATAAACGCCGGGTGATCGCCGCTGCCGTCTGCCGGGATCAGCACTTCGTATTCCAGCTTCGCACCTTCCGGAGCTGCAGTAACCTTTCCATCTTCTACCGTGTAGCCTGCTGCCTCAAAGAAGCCAAGAGCCGCTTCCTTCGCTGCCGCGTACTTGTCATCCGCACTCATATCGGAGGTGTAGATCGGATCTCCATTCACATCGGTAGAGAATGCGATCTCATAGTCATCATCGGTGGGCTGAGGAGCTGCCCAGGATGTATTGGAAATCGGATAGTTGATCACGGAAGCTCTCTCACCGTAGTAAGAATCAATCGCCACATCACGATATACGGAGTAGATAGTTGCAAACGCGCGGCGCAGGTTCTTGGAAGCATCGGAACCGGGTTCTCCGCCAACGCTCACGTTGTGGGAGTTGATACCAATATAGCCATAGCCAAGGTTGTCCACGGTGTTGGTGGTAACCACATCTCCAGTCAGTTCGCCGCCGTTGGCCTGCTGGATCGCCTCCACCTTATCTGCGCCAAAGGACGGATCGGTGATATCGATGGTCCCGGTCACAACGCCGTTCAGCTTGTCGTCATCGGAAAGGAGCTCGCGGAAATTCAAGTATTTGGTCTTCGGAGCGCCCTTATAATAGTTCTCATTCGCCTCAAAGTTTACCACGCCGTTTTCAAATTTCACAAACTTGTACGGACCTGCGCCCAGCGGCTCGGTGGTCTTTGCGCGAACCAGAGACAGATCGCCTTTCGGGAAACCGAAAGAGTTATTGTCATAATCATACAGATCCACATCGCCATAGTAATGGAGCGGGGAGATCTCGACTGCCAGCTGATAGATCAGTGTAGCATCCACCTGAGTGGCAACAATACGCAGACTGTTGTCGCCGGTCTTCTGGATACCGGTAATATTGGGAGCAGATTCTCCGGTCTCAATACCAACGGTGTAAGCATCATAGTTTTCCATAAGTTCAAATACAGAAGAACCTGCGGTCTCAGTAGAACTTAAGGTCTGGATGTCTCCTTCATATGCTTCCACCATCGTATCCCAGAAATCCTTAGCGGTG
>CADCMM010000077.1 GCA_902802515.1 uncultured Lachnospiraceae bacterium | reverse complement strand
CATACGCCGGAATCCACTGCGGCTTTCACTTCGATACCTGTACCTACTACCGGTGCTTCTGTGGTCAGCAGCGGAACGGCCTGACGCTGCATGTTAGATCCCATCAGGGCACGGTTTGCATCATCGTTCTGAAGGAAAGGAATCAGAGCAGTCGCCACGGAAAATACCATCTTAGGAGACACATCCATGTAATCAAAACGGGTTCTCTCATATTCCTGTGTCTCATCA
This sequence comes from uncultured Lachnospiraceae bacterium, assembly GCA_902802515.1. Taxonomy (GTDB): domain Bacteria; phylum Bacillota; class Clostridia; order Lachnospirales; family Lachnospiraceae; genus Merdiplasma. The sequence goes on along the minus strand of CADCMM010000077.1, from coordinate 6,941 downwards.
CGGAAACGACCGGACACATTCTTGTTGATAAAGTGTCCATCTTCATCCAGCGGCGTATTTGCCTGCGCTACATGATAATTATCTTCCTCATCCGCCGTCATGTAGACAACTTCCTCCGTAACACGGGGATTCTGAGGATCTGTTTTGTCAATCTTTCTGTAAGGCGCCTCAACAAAGCCATACTCGTTGATACGGGCATAGCTGGCCAGAGAGTTGATCAGACCAATGTTGGGACCCTCAGGGGTCTCAATGGGGCACATTCTTCCATAGTGAGAATAGTGTACATCTCGCACCTCAAATCCGGCACGATCTCTGGACAGACCACCCGGTCCCAGAGCGGAAAGTCGTCTCTTGTGCGTCAGCTCACCCAGAGGGTTGTTCTGATCCATAAACTGAGACAGCTGAGAAGATCCAAAGAACTCCTTCACCGCCGCAGTCACAGGTTTGATATTGATCAAGGACTGGGGAGTGATGCTCTCCGGTTCCTGGGTTGTCATACGTTCCCGCACCACTCTCTCCAATCTTGACAGTCCAATGCGGTATTGGTTCTGAAGCAGCTCGCCTACGGCACGGATACGGCGATTGCCCAGATGGTCAATATCATCATCATTGCCCAGACCATACTCCAGATGCATATTGTAGTTAATGGAAGCAATAATATCTTCCTTTGTAATATGCTTCGGAATCAGTTCATGCACTGATCTGCGAATCGCGTCCTTTATTTCCTCCGGATCGGTATATTCTTCCAGTATAGTTTTCAATACCGGGTAATATACTAACTCCGTGATCCCTACCTCTTTCGGAACTACATCCACAAAATTCGTAATATCCACCATCATGCTGGAGAGCACTTTCACATTACGCTCCTCAGTCTGGATCATTACATAGGAAACCGCTGCATTCTGAATCTTGTCTGCCAGTTCACGAGTCAAAACGGTACCCGCCTCCGCCAGAATCTCTCCGGTATTCGGATCTACGGCGTCTTCTGCCAAAACCTGCCCATTCACGCGGTTTCTCAGCATGAGTTTTTTATTAAATTTATAACGGCCTACTTTCGCCAGATCGTATCTTCTGGCATCAAAGAACATGCTGGTAATAAGGCTTTCCGCGCTTTCCACAGCCAGCGGCTCACCGGGACGGATCTTCTTGTACAGTTCCAGAAGGCCCTCCTGATAGTTCTCTGAAGTATCCTTCGTCAAAGTTGCCAGTATCTTCGGTTCCTCACCGAACAGTTCCAGAATCTCCGGATTCGTTCCGATACCCAGCGCACGGATCAGTACGGTAATCGGCACCTTTCTGGTTCTATCTACACGAACATAAAAAACATCGTTGGAGTCTGTCTCATATTCCAGCCATGCGCCACGGTTTGGAATAACAGTACAGGAATACAGTTTTTTGCCCAGTTTGTCATGAGCAATACCATAATAAATGCCCGGAGAACGAACCAACTGGCTGACAATAACACGTTCAGCGCCGTTGATCACAAAAGTACCGGTGGCAGTCATCAGCGGCAGGTCGCCCATAAAAATATCATGCTCACTGATCTCGTCATTCTCTTTGTTGTGAAGTCTCACTCTCACTTTCAGGGGTGCGGCAAAAGTTGCATCACGTTCGGCGCACTCCTCAATGGAATACTTCACATCATCCTCGCACAGCGTGAAGTCCACAAATTCCAGGCTCAGCTTCCCGCTGTAATCTTCAATCGGGGAAATATCATCAAACACTTCCTTGAGGCCCTCATCCAGAAACCACTGATAGGAATCCTTTTGAACCTCAATAAGATTTGGCATCTCAAGAACTTCCTTCTGGCGCTGATAACTCATACGGAAGCTTTTACCATTAGCAATAGGACGAATCCTGTTTTTCTCCATTGATGTTTCACCTCTGTTCTTTCTGCAGTTTTGTTCAAAACCGGATTTTAGGGCATAGTAATGCCCTGGGCATAATCCTGCACAATAGTGCAACTTATACCTTAGCACAATTGGAAAGGATTGTCAAATACTTTTTATAATACGCCTTTTCCTCGAATTCGTTAAGCGCTGATGTCCGGAGATGAATTTTCACAGAGGTATTCCGATCTTTCTGCGCTGTCTTATGCAAACAAAAAATCTACCCATGCGATCAAAAAGTTTTGGACGCATAAGAAAAACGCAAGAAAGAGCCCAGCGGAGTGTATAAGTTCTCCTGCCGAGCTCTTCGTATATTTCCTGTCATTCGAAAAAGTACTTTGAATTACTTCAAGGTTACTTTTGCGCCTTCAGCTTCCAGTTTAGTCTTCAGTTCTTCTGCATCTGCCTTGGATGCGCCCTCTTTGATCACCTTCGGAGCGCCGTCTACTACTTCCTTAGCTTCTTTCAGGCCAAGGCCGGTAGCTTCACGAACAACTTTGATAACTTTAACCTTGTTCGGGCCAACTTCGGTCAGTTCTACATCGAACTCATCCTTCTCTTCAACAGCTTCTGCTGCGCCAGCTCCTGCTGCTGCAACTACAACGCCCGCTGCTGCAGATACACCAAACTCTTCTTCGCAAGCTTTTACCAGCTCGTTCAGCTCTAATACGGATAACTCTTTGATAGCTTCAATAAATTCAGCTGTGGTCAATTTTGCCATTTTTATTTTCCTCCTGATTTTGATTTAAATTATAATATAGGTAGTTCGTCAAACCAAATTTGCGCTTTGCCGGCACTCATCAAGGGTTCACGAACGGCATTCGCACTAATTTGATGCTGCGCCTGCAGCCTGCATTGCTAAGTGCCCTATGCCTCTGCTTTCGTTTCTGCGATCTGATTAAGAACGCGAGCCAGATTTGTGATCGGCGACTGAATGCTTCCAAGCAGCTTGCCAAGCAATTCTTCTCTGGACGGAACGGTAGCCAGTGCGTTCACACCCGCTTCGTCATAGTATCCGCCTTCCACAACACCGGCGATCATTTTCAGTGTCGGGGCTGTTTTAGCATACTTCGCAATAATTCTGGCCGGAGCGGTCGCATCGTTTTTAGAAACAGCGATAGCATTGGGTCCTTCCAGATGTTTGCACAAAGCCTCACACTCGGTATCTTTGAACGCAAAGTTCATCATTGTATTCTTGTAAACTTTGTAGGTAATGCCAGCTTCTCTCAGTTCTTTACGAAGAGCTGTATCTGCTTCTACATTAATTCCACTGTAAGCAACCAGAATAACTGACTGAGCATCCTTGATATTTGCGGAAATCTCTTCCACAACCGGTTTCTTCAGTTCCACTTTTGCCATGAATGGTGCACCTCCTTATAGATTTGTGTGCCGCCTAGATTGAGGTCAAAAAATACCCTCTGCAAGACAGAGGGAACCAAAATTCTTTCTTCAGAATTTGTACTCCTCGGCAGGCGTTTTTTCCTTATGCCTCACGGCACCTGCTGTCTTCGGCAGTCATCTCGAATACATTACCATAGAATAGCAACATTTGTCAAGTTTAATTTCAAAAGCCGTCCGGCGAGTTTTTCACTCGCCCGAACGGCTTTTTTCTTAGAGTTTGGTGGGATTCAGCTTTACGCCAGGTCCCATGGTCGGAGCGATGGTCACGCTTCTCAGGTACTGACCCTTCAAAGCTGCCGGCTTCGCCTTATTTATAGCTTCAATAAGCGTCTGGAAGTTGTCCGTTAACTGTTCTTCTGTGAAAGAAGCTTTTCCAATTGGCACATGAATAATATTCGTCTTATCCAATCTGTATTCAATTTTACCGGCTTTGATATCCTGAACTGCTTTGGTCACATCCATGGTAACTGTTCCAGCCTTCGGGTTCGGCATAAGGCCTTTCGGTCCAAGCACACGACCCAGGCGTCCAACAACACCCATCATGTCCGGGGTAGCTACTACTACGTCAAAATCCAGCCATCCCTCATTCTGGATCTTCGGCACCAGTTCTTCAGCTCCAACGTACTCTGCGCCTGCAGCAACAGCTTCGTCTGCTTTTGCATTCTTGGCAAACACAAGCACGCGAACCTTTTTACCGGTTCCATGCGGCAGAACTACCGCGCCACGGATCTGCTGATCAGCATGACGTCCATCACAGCCCGTTCTGATATGAACTTCGATTGTCTCATCAAATTTCGCTACCGCTGACTTTTTCGCCAGACTGATAGCTTCATTTACATCGTAGAGAGTTGCACGGTCGATTGCCTTTGCAGCCTCTGCATATCTCTTACCTTTTTTCATATTAAATAACCTCCTGGTGGTATTTGCGGGAATAACCCTCCCACTTGCGTCAATGTTCTGTTTCCTTCAGCACGTTCACTCAACAACAATTCCCATACTTCTTGCAGTACCTGCGATCATGCTCATAGCTGCCTCGATGCTTCCCGCGTTCAGGTCCGGCATCTTCATCTCAGCAATCTCACGTACTTTGTCTTTGGAAATGGTAGCAACTTTTGTCTTGTTCGGAACGCCGGAACCTGATTTCAGGTTGCAGGCTTTCTTCAACAGAACTGCTGCAGGCGGAGTCTTTGTGATGAAGCTGAAGCTTCTGTCAGCATATACGGTAATAACTACCGGGATGATCAGGTCTCCCTTATCTGCCGTTCTTGCATTAAACTCCTTAGTAAACTGAACAATATTCACGCCGTGCTGACCCAGAGCAGGACCAACGGGCGGAGCCGGCGTAGCCTTACCAGCCGGGATCTGTAATTTAATATAACCTGTTACTTTTTTTGCCATCTTAATGACCTCCTTGTGGTAATGTCGGGGGTTTCCCTCCCACTAATTTGCGTTACTTTTTGTGAATCCACGCGCTTCGCGTCTGGAATCATTCGCATTCCGCTTTCTCTCGGACTCACATCTTTCTGATTTCCGCGAAACTGATCTCTACCGGTGTCTCACGGCCAAACAGCTCAACATTGATTGTGACACTCTGCTTGTTCTGGTTAATGGACTGGATCACGCCAACCGTATCCTTCCATACACCGCCCACCACATTCACAGTGTCCCCGGTCTGGAATTCTACTTCAATGTTCGCAGACTGGATACCAAGATTGAACATCTCCGTCTCCGTCAGCGGAACCGGTTTTGATCCAGGACCAACAAACCCGGTAACACCTCTGGTATTTCTCACAACATACCAGGTGTCGTCGTTCATGATCATGTTGAGAAGCACATAGCCAGGGAACATCTTTTTCTGGACCGTTTTCCTGACCCCGTTTTTCAGTTCCACCACGTCCTGCAGGGGAACACGGACTTCCAGGATCTGGTCTTCCAGATGCCTGTTTTCAATTGTCTTTTCAATGTTGGCCTTCACCTTGTTTTCATACCCGGAATAGGTATGAACCACATACCAGCATGCCTCTGCCATACAATCACCCTTGTCCTTTAAATGAACTTAGAATTATAAGCTAACCAGGAAATCAATACCATTCTGAACCACAAAGTCCAGAAGAGCAATAATGATTCCGAGTACAACAGAGACAACAACAACGGCCGTGGTCTGCTTTACGAGATCCTGCCGGTTCGGCCAGATGATCTTTCTGAATTCCGCTTTCAGGCCTTCAAACCAGCTTTTCTTCGGTGTAACATCTGTGTTTGCCATACTCTTCACTTCCTTTGCCCGAAATCTGATTACTTGGTCTCTTTGTGTACTGTATGTCTCTTGCAGAAACGACAATACTTCTTAGTTTCCATTCTGTCAGGATGAGTTTTCTTATCCTTCGTCATGTTGTAGTTACGCTGCTTACATTCCGTACATGCCAATGTAATTCTAGTACGCACAACTTCCACCTCGCTCTCCTTATTTAGTTTACGTCTGCGGCCCGCTTATAACCGCAGTTTTTCAGGCACAAAAAAAAAGCCTGCTTCCATACGCCCGCCTATTGTAACATGGGAGGGGGTGGAAAGTCAAGATTTATTTCATTTACAAGGCGCGATAATAAGGACAAATGTTTTCCAAACGCCCATCCTTCATCCGGAAGCCCTTCTCTATCGTCCCCAGTTGTATAAATCCAAGGCGTTCATATAGATGCCGCGCATGAATATTGGACTCTACCACGGCATTAAACTGCATTACTCCAAACCCGCACTCTTTTGCCTGTTTCAAACAGTCCGTTACCAGCTTCTCTCCAATATGCAATCCTCTGCTCCGGGTGCTCACCGCATAACTGGCGTTGGCGATATGCCCGCATCTGCCAACATTGTTGGGATGCAGGATATATAGTCCGTATACTTTTCCGGTGTCTGTATCTTCAGCCACACCGCAATACGTCTGCGCGCCAAAAAATTTCTTTCCGCTCTCCTGTGTGAGGAACTCCTCCTGAGGAAATGCAATCCCCTCTTCTACCACTTCGTTCCAAATATCCATCATCTAAGTAGTATTCCAAAGCGATACAATTACATTTTGCCCCTATACCTTTTGTTTTTGCCTTGAACCTTTTAACTTTGCCCTACACTTTTTGTTTTTGCCATACTTTATAATTTTGCCTCGTTCCGCTGTTGCCGTACCTTTTAATTTTGCATAGAGAAAGCCGGACATCCCGCAATCCGCAAGGTGTCCGGCCGTGTTCTGCTTCCTTTATTTCACACTAATTTCCGTCCCGTTCTTGAATGTGAACCGCACATCCTTCTTTGAGAAAACCGTCGCATGGTCGAGAAGATTGAACCAGAGGTCATCCGTAAATTCCTGCACATCCTCATCCATTTCAGCCAGGTCATGAAGGAACGCCTCTATCATCTCTCTCTTTGCCTGACGCTCCATGATTCTGGCGCTGATCTTATCCAGCCGTTCCTTTGTCCTGTTGTATCGGTTGGAAAGGGCATCGTACTTCTTTTGGTAATCCAAGTTGGCGAAAGCGTAACGCTTACAGCATTGCCGAAGGAAGGAACTGCAACTGCACCCTACCGCTATACCTACGAATACAAGAAGCCCGGTGCTGCCTCATGGAAGACCATAGGCAAGAGAGGCGCTGCCTACAAATCCGTGAATTT
>CADCMM010000076.1 GCA_902802515.1 uncultured Lachnospiraceae bacterium | reverse complement strand
TATCATAATAGCTGAAAAACTTATCATACAGGAACATATTCTCGCACTGCCCAACGGCAGCAGCAGCCTGTTTCATCCGCATCTCCTTCGGTTTTTCCGAAAGGTGCATCTTGTTCGCGCCCACGGCGATTGCCCCGGAAGACACCAGGATTACTTCGTTTCCTCTGTTCTGTATATCAGCCAGGGTCATTACCAATCGTTCCATGGTCCGAAGATTACTGTTGCCCAATTCATTTGTCAATGTAGATGTTCCTACTTTTACTACAATACGGTGTTTCTTTCTCATAACTTCTCCTCCAAAGCAACAATGTATTATCTAAAATTCTATTCCGCTGCTACAGCACTCCCCAGAGGAAGAGCAACAGTACAATGACCGCAGCAAATACCGTCAGATAAATCATCCCGATCAGCAACGAAGCGCCCAATGCGCCCCAGATCGCCGCCCCGCATTCCTCACGGTCAAACTGCTGTGTCTGACTGCAAGGCGGCGCAGAAGCACTGCCTCCAATAGTCCCAGATGGATGATCCGCAGCATTTCTGCCGCGTGTCATCCACTCCGCCCCTTTCATGCCAACGAGGGAGGAAACTATAGAGCGTCCTTCTACCCTGCTCATATCCGCAACTGTGCGGCCGTCATCGTCATCATACTGTCTATTTCCCATGCGCGTTTCTCCTAATTATTCATAGTTGTGGCACACTACATAGTGTCCCGTCTCAATTTCTTTCTGAACCGGAGTCTCGCTCTTGCACCGCTCAGTGCAGTATTTGCAGCGGGTGTGGAACTTACATCCCGTGGGAGGATTGGCTGGTGATGGGATAGAACCCTCCAGCACGATCCGATTCATTCTTGCTTTCGGATCCGGAATCGGAATTGCCGAGAACAACGCCTTCGTGTAGGGATGCAGCGGGTTGGAAAAAATATCTTTCTTGTCACCGTACTCCACCAGATTTCCCAGATACATGACACCTACAGAGTCAGAAATATGTTCCACCACGGACAGATCGTGGGAGATAAAAAGGTAGCTTAGCTGTCTCTGTTCCTGCAGATTTTTCAGCAGATTGATGATCTGCGCCTGGATGGACACATCCAGCGCCGATACCGGCTCGTCACAGACCACAAACTCCGGGTTCAGGGCCAGCGCTCTGGCAATGCAGATCCTCTGTCGCTGGCCACCGGAAAACTCATGGGGATAACGAGTCTTGTGGAAGGGCTGCAATCCGCACTCATCCATAACACGGTCAAGGTAATCCGTGTATTCTGCTTTTGATACCAGATTATGTTCCCGTACCGCTTCCCCGATGATCTCACCAATAGGAAGGCGCGGGGACAGGGAGGAAAACGGATCCTGGAAAATGATCTGCATTTTAGTGCGCAGCGCTCGTAGTTCTTTATCAGACAGATCATAGATTTCCTGTCCGTCAAACACAACCTGCCCCTCCGTTTTTCCGCCATTCAGACGCAGAATCGTGCGTCCTGTGGTAGTCTTTCCGCAGCCGGATTCCCCTACCAGACCCATGGTGGTTCCGCGCTTCAGAGTAAATGTAACTCCGTCCACCGCTTTTACCTGGCCAACCACGCGGTTCATCATGCCGCCCTTGATGGGAAAGTATTTCTTTAAATTGTTTACCCTAAGGATGTACTGGGGATCGCAGGCTAACGTCATTTTCTTTTCTGTCACCATCTGTTCCCTCCTTCCTCACTTTGGCTCTCAACCTGGGCCTGATATTTGGGATCATAGCGATAGCAAACCACCTTGTGAGTCTCAGATAGACTGATCTCGCAGGGATACTCCCCGTCACAGCAGGGAATCCGTCTTTCGCAGCGATCCCTGAAATAGCAGTAATTTGGCATATCCACTGGATTCGGAACTTTACCCGGAATGGAATATAGTTCCTTCACTTCTTTACCCACTACCGGCTTGGATTCCATCAGACCAATGGTGTATGGATGAGAAGGATGATAGAATATCTCTTCCGCAGTTCCCTTCTCCACAATCCTTCCTGCGTACATCACCACGATATAATCCGCCATCTCAGCGATCACGCCGAGATCATGAGTGATCAGCATAATGGAGGAATTGATCTTGTCTTTCAGGCCCCGCAGCAGATCCAGAATCTGTGCCTGAATCGTCACGTCCAGAGCCGTGGTGGGCTCATCCGCAATAATCACCTTTGGATTGCAGGCTAAAGCCATAGCTATCATCACGCGCTGGCGCATACCCCCAGAGAGTTCATGGGGGAACATCTTGTAAACCCCCTCACTGTTGGCGATACCCACAATCTCCAGCGCCTCGATCGTTCTCGCCTTGATCTCCTCCTTTGTCCGTCCCTCACCGTCGTGCAGGGCGATGACCTCATCCACCTGATCTCCGATCCGAAATACGGGATTAAGGGAAGTCATGGGTTCCTGGAAGATCATAGAAACCGCGTTTCCACGGATCTGTTTCATCTTCTCCTGGGGTGTATTTGCGATCTCGTATGCCTTATCTCCAAGATTTAGCCTGATGCTTCCGGACACAATCTGACCCTGGGGCCGCTGAAGCAGCTGCATCAAACTCAGGGAGGTCACCGATTTCCCACAGCCGGACTCTCCTACAATACCCACCGTCTTTCCGATGGGAACCTCAAAGGAAACACCGTCCACACTCTTTACTGTCCCGGCGTCCGTGAAGAAATAGGTGTGGAGATCCTCAAATTCTACCGCGTTATTCGGATCTTTCATTTCTGTCAAATATTCCTTCTCTGGAACATTTTTTCTCTTCCATTTCTTTTCCAGTTCACCGGTGATCTTCCGGTTGGACTTTGAAATTGCGCGGATCTCTTTGGCAGAAAGATATCCTGCCTCATTCTTTTTCTTAGCCATATCCTTCCTCCTTACCGTTTCATCTTCGGGTCAAACGCGTCTCTTAGTCCATCGCCCACCAGGTTGAAGGCCAGAACTGTCGCCAGAAGGCAGATACCTGCCGGTATCCAGATAAACCAGAAATTCGTCAGGACATAGGTGTCGTTTACATCATTGATAATATTTCCCCAGGAAGCGAATGGGAATTTTACGCCCAGTCCCAGAAAGGAGAGGGTCGCCTCAGTGATGATCGTGGAACCCAGGCTCATGGTCATGGTAACGATCAGCTGGGGGATAACGTTTGGGATCAGATGCCGGAAAATTCTCCGGGATGCACGGATGCCAGTAGCCTCCGCCGCTGTCATAAATTCCTGCTCCCGCAGGGACAAAATCTGTCCGCGCACCAGACGGGCCACACTGGGCCATCCCAAAAAGCCCAGGATCAACATCAGATAAAACATTCTGATCTGCGGATCCATGCGCATGGCGTCCATAGCTGCGCCCAGAATAATGATAATGGGCATGGAAGGAACACAGTAGAACACATCCACGATACGCATGATCAGGCCGTCAACCCAACCGCCGCAGTATCCGGACAGACCGCCCAGGATCACCCCAAGGACTGTTTCGATGATCACGACGATAAATCCGATATAAAGAGACACTCTGCCGCCGTACATCAGGCGGGTCAACATGTCCATGCCGTTTCGATCCGTACCCAGCCAGTGTTCTTTTGAAGGGGAAGCATAAGTGTCAAAAATCTTGGTTTCCACCGTCTGCATGACCGCGTAGGATTTGCTGGCAGCATCGTAGGAAACGGTATATTCCGCCTCTGTCCCATCTTCGTCCGTAAACACAAAATCCATGTTTCCGTCCTGAATGGAGGTCACCAGTTCTTCCTTAAATGCCCTGGTCAAAAACACGTCGTTCATGATAGCCTGAACGATAAAACGGCTTGCATAGGCCACTTCCTCTGTCCCCTTATAGACGCTCCCGTCCTCGGCAACGGTATACTCCACGCCGCCCAATGTAAAACCATCCTCCCCTGCAGCAAGGGCCTCCAGGATCTCACATTGAAGATTAAAGGATACCTCCCCATCGGAAGTCACGGAACTCACTGTATCATAGGTAGCGAAGGCCACCGGTTCTTCCATTCCGTCCCCATAGATGACACAGAAATCTTCACCGATCTCCTCATAGGTATAGGTCGTTCCCTTTTTCCCCTCAAAAGAGGGCTTTCCTGTCTTTCGGGCAATGACAAACTTTGCCTGGGCCACAGATGGAAAACTGTCCTTAGTTGCCGTAACATACCTAAATTCCGTATTTTCTTTTACGGCGGCATACTGTTTTTTCTGTTGGGTCGTCCTGTAAAACAATTGATCTTCCCGATAAGGCGTAATGGAACCGCCCACAAATGAAAACAGAAACATAATAATTAAAATGATCAGGCCGGTCACCGCCACCCGGTTTCTCAGAAAGCGGCGCACCACCAGTGCCCCGGGAGACAGGGTACGCACACGCCTGTCGTCATTCAGGGAATACTCTGCCTGTGCTTTCTGATCTTTGTTTTCCATATTGTCGTTCATTGTATCCCCCCTCAAGCAATGCGAACCCGCGGATCAACCACAGCATACAGGATATCTGAGATCAGATTGCCCAGCAGCGTCAGAATGGCCAGGAACACAAGATAGAACATGGAAAACGGGATATCTCCCGAAACCATGGATTGATAAGATACATAGCCGATTCCAGGTATCGAGTAAAGCGTCTCCGTGATCAGCGCACCGGAAAACAGTCCCGGAAGGGATGCACCCAGCATGGTAACCAAAGGGATCAGGGTATTGCGGAAAGCGTGATGATAGATCACCTTGCGCTCCGACAGTCCCTTAGCCCTCGCTGTACGGATATAATCCGCATTCAGAACTTCCAGCATATTGGTCCGCGTATACCGCATAAGATAACCGATATTAATGACCACCAGCGTTATGATAGGAAGCACCAGATGATGGGCCTTGTCCGCAATCTGCCCTGCAGCAGAAAGCTGCTCATAGTTTCGCCCGATCAGTCCGCCCAGATCAAACCATCCCAGTCTTACAGAAAAAAGCAGTTTTAACAGGGAGGCAAAAAAGAAAGTCGGAAGGGAAAAACAGGCCAACGCCACAATGGTGATGGTATAGTCCGTTTTGCTGTACTGCTTAGTCGCCGCAATAATTCCCAATGGAATTGCGATAATAATCTCCAGCAGAAATGCGATTCCTCCCATTATGAAAGAAATCCAAACCGCATCCTTGAACTTGTCCACCACCGGCACGGTCCATTTCCAGCTGTCTCCAAAATCACCCCTCAGAGCTCTGCCGCACCATCCCAGGAATCCCTGAATGATTCCTTTATCCATTCCATAAGTGGCCGACAGCTGCTGCATCCACTCCTCAAAACTCTTGGAGCCCGGCTGCATGGATTTCTGACGGGCCACTTCCTCCAGATAGGAAGTAGGCAGACAGCGCATCAGAACATAGATAATAAATGCAACAAGTACTAAAAGAAATACAGATTGCAGCAATCTCTTGATGATATATTTTCTCATGGGCACCTCGCACATTTTCTCATAGTAACGAGTAAAGGGCCGCTGCAAAATTCTGACGAATGGGTCTCCAATATCCTGTGTTCGCTTACTCCTTCCCACATCGTACACCTATAACGGACTAACATCCGCCATATTCCGTAAATTGTGTCGGAGATGCGTACACATGGACATACGGGACCCCTATCATACATTTTGCAACGCCCCCCTATACTCTTTCTACTTTAAATATAAGGAACGTTTCTTTTTCTTCAGTAGATCAGTTCATCTCAATATTTTCAATCTCGGCATACCAGTTATAGAATGTGGTAATATCCGGAGTTACAGTGTCCATGTTTACACGCTCAGTACTGAAGATGATTGCATTCTGCCTCTGGTAGATCGGAATCTCACAAGCCCAGCTGATAATGGTATCCAGGCAAGCCTTGTACATCAGTTTGCGATATTCCTGATCGGTGGATTCGCGTGCTGCCAGGATCATCTCATCCAGTTCCGGATCTTCAATCTCATACATGTAGTTGGATCCGCCTGCTTCTCTACCCTCATCTCCTACACCGGAGAAGTAAACCTGATACATGTCCGGGTCAACGGTTGCGCCCCATGCTGCACACCACATATCTACCTGATGAGCCTCCAGTCCGGTCCACAGATCAGAGGAGTTGGTCAGATCTGTTACGATCAGATTGATACCCAGTTCTGCAAAAGCATCTCTCGCCAGAGTCAGGATCATAAATGCCGGGTGATCGCCGCTGCCGTCTGCCGGAATCTGTACCTCATACTCCAGCTTGGCGCCTTCCGGAGCTGCGGTGACCTTTCCATCTTCTACCGTGTAGCCTGCCGCCTCAAAGAAGCCAAGAGCTGCTTCCTTCGCTGCCGCATACTTGTCATCCGTACTCATATCGGAGGTGTAGATCGGATCACCATTCACATCAGTAGAGAATGCGATTTCGTAATCGTCATCGGTGGGCTGAGGAGCTGCCCAGGATGTGTTGGAGATCGGATAATTGATCACGGATGCTCTTTCACCATAGTAAGAATCAATTGCCACATCACGATATACAGAGAAAATGGTTGCGAATGCGCGGCGCAGGTTCTTGGAAGCATCAGATGCCGGATCTCCGCCTACGCTCACATTACGGGCGTTAATTCCGATGTATCCATAACCAAGATTATCCACGGTGTCGGTGCTGATAACATCGCCGGTCAGTTCGCCGCCGTTGGCCTGCTGGATCGCCTCAACCTTATCTGCGCTGAAGGACGGATCTGTGATATCGATGGTACCGGTCACTACGCCGTTCAGTTTATCTTCATCCTGAACCTCACGAAAGTTCAGATATTTGATCTTCGGAGTTCCGAGGAAATAATTCTCATTCGCCTCAAAGTTTACCACGCCGTTCTCGAATTTCACAAACTTGTACGGACCTGCGCCCAGAGGCTCGGTGGTTTTTGCTCGAACCAGAGACAGATCGCCTTTCGGAAAACCGAAGGAGTTATTGTCGTAATCATACAGTTCCACATCGCCATAGTAATGGAGCGGGGAGATTTCGACTCCTAACTGATAAATCAAAGTAGCGTCCACCTGAGTGGCAACAATACGCAGGCTGTTGTCACCGGTCTTCTGAATACCGGTAATGCTGGGAGCGGATTCTCCGGTCTCAATACCAACGGTATAAGCATCATAGTCTTCCATCAGTTCAAATACAGAAGAACCTGCGGTCTCAGTAGAACTTAAGGTCTGGATGTCTCCTTCATATGCTTCCACCATCGTATCCCAGAAATCCTTAGCGGTG